>DXFC01000262.1 GCA_019114645.1 Candidatus Halomonas stercoripullorum | reverse complement strand
CAGCGCGCCGGCATTAATGAACGGGTTGCGCGGCACGCCGCGTTCCACCTCAAGCTGAACAATGGAGTTGAAAAGTAGCCCGGAAGGCTCACGCCCTACCCGGCTCCAGATCGCCTCGGGTGGCAGGCGCTGCATGGCCAGTACCAGCGCATGCGCCTTGGAGATCGACTGAATGGAGAAGCGCGTCTCGGCGCTGCCGGCACACTGCACACTGCCATCGGCATAACACACGGCAATGCCAAATTGATCGGGTTCGACCTCGGCCAGTGCCGGTATGTAACTGGCTACTCGGCCTTCACCGAAACAGCGCGGCGCCTCGGCAGCCAGACGATCAAGCAGGGTTTGTAGCGCCTCTCGTGTAATGGGTGTTGGAACATTGATGTCGAGCACAGGACCTCACGGCACGGAACATGTGCCCTCAGTCTAGGCCAACCCGGGCAGCAACACCTTGATCTTGCGGGTCAGCGTATTGCGCCCCCAGCCGAGCAACTCGGCAGCTTCGCTTCGGCGCCCTCCGCTATGTTTGAGTGCCGCCTCAATCAGGGTACGTTCAAATTCCGCCACGGCATCCTCTAACAGTGGCACACGTCCTTCAGCCAGAGCATGTTCAGCCCAGCGGCGCAACAGATCGGACCACTCACTGTCAGTATTCGGGCTTTCAGCAACGGCCAACAACTCCGGAGGCAGATCGTCGACCAGAATCTCTCGCCCCGAGGCCATTACCGTCAACCAGCGGCAGGTGTTTTCCAACTGGCGCACATTCCCCGGCCACGGTAGTCGCATGAGGTAGGCTTCGGCCTCCCGGGTCAACAACTTGGTTTCAGTACCCAGCTCGCGGGCCGCCTCGGCAAGGAAGTGCCGCAACAGGAGAGGGATATCCTCACGACGCTCGGCGAGCCGGGGAAGATGCACCCGGATAACATTAAGGCGATGGAAGAGGTCGTCACGAAAGCGCCCCTGCTGGACCAGCGTTTCGAGATGCTGGTGAGTGGCGGCAATAATGCGCACATTCACTCTGACCGGTACGTGTCCACCAACGCGGTAGAACTCACCATCGGCCAGTACCCGCAGCAGCCGCGTTTGGGTCTCGGCGGGCATATCGCCAATTTCATCCAGGAACAGCGTGCCGCCGTCGGCCTGCTCAAAGCGTCCCTGGCGACTGGCCACCGCGCCGGTAAAGGCGCCTTTCTCATGGCCGAACAATTCAGACTCGACCAGATCACGGGGGATTGCCGCCATATTAAGCGCAATAAATGGCTGACCGGCACGCGGGCTGTGTTGATGTAGAGCACGCGCCACACGCTCCTTGCCGGTACCCGATTCGCCATTGATCAGCACCGTGATGGGCGAATGCGCCAGCCGGCCAATAGCTCGAAAGACCGCCTGCATGGCTGGCGCTTCTCCGATAATCTCGGCACTCAGCCCCTCCGGCACGCGCAACGGCCGCTTTCGCTCACGGGCATGGGCCACGGCACGCCGTACCAGTACCAGCGCCTCATCGACATCGAACGGCTTGGGCAGATACTCAAAGGCCCCCCCCTGATAAGAGGCCACCGCACTCTCGAGATCGGAGTGGGCCGTCATCACGATCACTGGCAAATCGCGATGCACCTCCCGCAGTTGCGCCATCAGGGCCAAACCGTCGAGGCCAGGCATGCGGATATCGGTGACCAGTACGTCCGGTGGATCATCCAGCAGACAACTGAGCGCCACCTCGGCCTGCGCGAAACTCTCCACCTTGAGATCGGGCTGGGCCAGGGCACGCTCAAGCACCCAGCGGATGGAGCGGTCATCATCAACTACGGCGACACGAGCGACATCATTCATGGCGCCTCTCCAAAGGAATGAGTAGACGAAACTCCGTGTGCCCGGGGCGTGATTCACACTCGATGAGGCCCTGATGGCGATGCAAGATGCCTTGCGCAATGGAGAGTCCCAGACCGCTGCCGCCAGCCCGTCCGGAAACCATGGGGTAGAACAAGGTTTCGCGCAGCGTCTCAGGAATGCCGGGGCCGTTATCGATCATGGCCACCTCACAAACCAGGCGGTGGCGTTTCGCACCCAAGGTGAATTGACGACGTATCCGGGTGCGCAACAGCAGGCTCGGCGCCTCGGTTGCAGCTGCCGTCATCGCCTCCACGGCATTACGCGCCACATTGAGTACGGCCTGAATCATCTGCGCTTCATCACCGGGAAAAGCCGGCAGGCTAGGGTCATAGTCACGCTGGATCATCAGCCCGGGAGTTTCGGCCAGCAGCAGTGTGCGCACCCGCTCCAGCACCTTGTGGACGTTGAGCGGCTCGGTGCTCAAACGCTGGCTTGGCCCCAACATGCGGTCGACCAGATCACGTAAACGGTCCGCCTCTTCAACAATAACGCGCGTGAACTCTTGCAGGCCAGGATCATCAAGGTCGCGTTCGAGCAACTGGGCAGCCCCACGAATCCCGCCCAGTGGATTCTTGACCTCATGCGCCAGGCTCCGCGATAGCACCTTGATCACCTCCTGATGGTTAAGCA
>DXFC01000261.1 GCA_019114645.1 Candidatus Halomonas stercoripullorum | reverse complement strand
CGCCCGGGGCTTTTCGCTCGGGCGCGGCTGCGCTACATTCAAGCGCGACGTCACCATACGGTGAATGACTACAACACAGGGAACAACACCATGAAAAAATTGCTGACCGTATCCATTCTCGGCGTTGCCATCGCAGCAGGAACCGCCCAGGCCCGTGATTATGATCATGTACGTTTCGGTGTCGACGTACCCTACGAGCCGATGGAATACCGCGGTGCCGATGGCGAACTGACCGGCTTCGATATCGAGCTGGGTAACGCGCTGTGTGACGAGATCGGGATTACCTGCGAATGGATCGAGCAGGAGTGGGACGGCATCATCCCTGGTTTGCTGTCCCGCAACTATGACGCCATCATGTCATCAATGACCATCAACGAAGAGCGTCGTCAAACTGTACACTTCTCCGATTCCTACATCACGATTCCAGGTGCCTGGTTCGCCCCCGAAGACAGCGAAATCAGCGACATCAACGAAGAGAGTCTGGCCGGCAAGAGCATCGGCGTGCAGCGCGGCACAACTTACGACACCTATGCCACCGACGCTTACGGCAGCAGCTCCACCGTCAACCGCTACTCCACCGCCGATGACATGGTGTTGGACCTGGATGCACAACGGCTGGATATCGTGTTCCTGGAGTTCGTCGTTGGTCAGGCCACCTTGCTCGAAAGCGATCACGGCAACTACCGCGTTGTCGGCGAGATGGTCAGCGGACCGAAAGAGGTCTTTGGCGAAGGTTTCGGCATCGCCTTCCGGCCACGTGATGAAGCCCTGGCCGAGCGTTTCAACGAAGCCCTGGCCACGCTCAAGGAAAACGGTACCTACGACGAGATCTACCAGCGCTACTTTGCCGAGTAAGCGGCCTCTGAACCGACGACTTTTCCACTGATCTAGTCTGCCCTGCCCGGCTGCCTGCCGGGCAGGGCAGTTTATTTCCACCTGGCTTCCACCTCTCACCTAACGGCCATGCGCTCTCGGCACATGGCTCACCTCGTATGACACGCCAGGCATGTCTGCAGCGGGCTCGGCCAATGCTGAAAGAATTCCGCACTGACTTGAATTGGTCTCTCCATTGCAACGCAAGCGTAACGTCGCCAGCGCTTCACGCAGGGCGACAAGCTGGGTAATGCGCGCGTCGACATGGGCCAGGTGGTCATCAATCAACCCATTGACCGCATCGCAAGGCTGGTATGGATGATCATGATAATTCAGCAAGGTACGGATTTCGCTCAACGTCATATCCAGCATACGACAATGCAGGATAAAGCGTAGCCGCTGCTCATGGGGTTCGGCATAGAGTCGGTAATTGCCGCTGCTGCGGGCAGGCTCCGGCAGCAATCCTTCACGCTCGTAGTAACGGATAGTTTCTACCGGACAGCCAGTGCGGGCGGAAAGCTGACCAATTTTCATGTTTCACCTCAATACACTTGACTCTGTAGTCACTACAGGGTGTGTCATCATTCTAACCGATGACACAGGATTACCCCATGCTCGAACCCGGCTGCTGTTCCAACTCATGCGCCAGCACTGCTCCATCAAGAGCATCTTCTGCCCAAACCTCACTACCACCGGGTACGCAATCGTTGCGCTTGCATATCAAGGCGATGGATTGCCCCACCGAGGAGGGCTTGTTACGTCGCGCATTTGAGAACCATCCCGATATCGTCAGGCTCGATTTTGATTTGGTCGGTCGAGTACTCACCGTGCATCACCGTGATGCGGTGGAAGAGGAGATTCTTCAGCGCGTCGCCTCCACCGGCATGACAGCGGAGCGGTACGACGCGACCCGACAGCCAACAACAGACGATGCACCGGAGCCGTGGGGGAAGTTGGGTGCGGCCACCCTGCTGGCCCTCGCTGCCGAAATCAGCCACTGGCTGGGTCTGGCCGAGCCCTGGCTCGCCGCAGCACTGGCGCTGCTGGCGATTGCGCTGGTGGGGCTGCCGACCTGGAAGAAGGGTTTTATCGCCTTGCGCCACCGGGCACTAAATATCAATGCGCTAATGAGTGTTGCGGTCACCGGTGCCCTGCTGATCGGCCAGTGGGCCGAAGCGGCCATGGTGTTGGTGCTGTTCACCCTGGCCGAGCGTATCGAAGCGCGCTCCCTGGGACGGGCACGCAGTGCCATTCGTGAACTGCTAGCACTGGCTCCCGAGAACGCCAGCGTGCAGCAGCCGGACGGCAGCTTCCTCAGCATACCGGCCAGCGAAGTCGTGATAGACAGCCTGGTGCGTGTGCGCCCCGGTGAACGTCTGGCGCTGGATGGCAACATCAGCGCAGGGCACCCGTCACTCGATGAATCTCCCATTACCGGCGAAAGCCTGCCGGTAGACAAAGCCCCGGGGGCTGCAGTGTTTGCCGGGAGCATCAATCAGGGGAGCGAATTCATGTATCGCACGAGTCGAGCCGCGACCGATACCACCCTGGCACGCATCATCCATACTGTGGAGCAGGCCCAGGCCAGCCGTGCCCCTACCCAGCGCTTTATCGACCGCTTCGCGGCCATTTACACTCCGGCCGTATTCGTCATCGCCCTGCTGGTCGCGCTCACTTTGCCCTGGCTGCTGGGCATCAGTTGGCTTGAAGGCACCTACCGCGCCCTGGTACTGCTGGTCATCGCTTGCCCCTGCGCCCTGGTGATCTCCACCCCGGTCACTGTGGTCAGCGGGCTGACCGCCGCCGCACGCACCGGCATCCTGATCAAGGGCGGCAACATACTCGAACAGGGCTACCGCCTGACGACCCTCGCCTTCGACAAGACCGGCACTCTGACCCGGGGACGGCCAAGTCAACGCGCCTGGGAGCCGTTCCGGTCTGAATCTCAATCTCAAGTCCGGTCTAAAACCTGGTTGCGCGCACTTGCAGCAGGTCTTGCCACACGATCATCACACCCCGTATCGGCCGCTCTGGCCCAGGCTGCCAAAACGGCTGACATCGCTCCGCTACCGGTCAGCGAAGTACAGGAGCTCGCCGGTCACGGCGTGATCGCTGAATACGAAGGCCGCCGGGTCTGGCTCGGCAACCGCCGCCTGATGCAGCAGTTCGCCGTCTGCCAGCCCGCCTTCGAAAACCTGCTGGGCCAATACGAAGCACGCGGTGACACGCTGGTGATTCTGGGGGAAGAGGACCAGCCATTGGCGCTATTCGCCGTGGGCGACTCGCTGCGTGCGGAAAGCCGGGAAGCCATCGACTCACTGCATCAGCTGGGCCTGACCACCCTGATCCTCAGTGGTGACACCCCGGCGAGTGTCGTAGCGGTTGCCACCCAGGCGGGAATCGATGAAGCCCATGGCTCGCTGCTACCCGAGGACAAGCTGAAAATCATCGAAGCACGTACCGCGCAAGGTCCGGTGGGCATGGTGGGCGATGGCATCAATGACGCCCCCGCCCTGGCTCGCGCCGATATCGGTTTCGCCATGGGCGCCCTGGGCAGCGATGCCGCCATCGAAACCGCCGATGTCGCCTTGATGGACGACGA
>DXFC01000260.1 GCA_019114645.1 Candidatus Halomonas stercoripullorum | reverse complement strand
AACCGTCGTCGGCTCGTTCTGCACGGCCTTCTCCTGATGCACTCCTACCAGGCGCTCAGCAGCCTCGGTCAAGGGCGTCAGTTGCTCGACAATCAGCTGTAGCTGGGTCTGTAGTGCGCCATAATCCTCTGTCTCGGACGCACTTTCTGCAGGCGCTCCCACGTCAAGTTCATCCCGCAGCGCCGTACGTAGCTCCATGCTATCCCGCAATATCGTGCGCTGCTTGAGACTCGCTGCCAGTTGCTCCATGTAAGCTGCGATACGCTGCGCTACAGGCAGTAACCGGGCGCCGCCAGTTGCTGCATCGAGTTGATGGCGGTGCGCGCCAAGCGCCGAGATATAGCCCAACAGCGTGTGCGACAACACCAGGAAGCGAAAACCGTCGTCGGCGTGGCGGCGGCGGTAGTGCTCCGGCTCCTGCAGCAAATTGGCCAGCAGTGCCGACAGCGACGCATCGGCATTATGGGCGTTACGCCGCGCCAGACGATAGGCGAGGTCATCCTGCTTGCCACTGACATATTGCTGCAGGATCTCTTCCAGATAGCGCTGGCTGGCCGAAAGTGCGCCAGCTGCCTCACGATGCAGGCGCTTGCCCTGCCAGTCGGGCAGAATGAAGAACACCGCCACCGCGGCTATCAGGCCACCGACGAGGGTTTCAATCAATCGTGGCCAGATCAGATCAAAGCCATCCCCCACCTGGTTGAAGCTGCACAATACCAGCAGCGTGATCGCCGCCGTGCCAATGACATAATATTTTTCTCGGGTGGCGAAGAAGGCTACACCGGCAAACAGTGCGATCAACGTCTGCAGCAGTGGGCTCGGAAACAGAGTAATCGATACCCAGCCGATCACCAGCCCCAGCAGGGTGCCGGCAATGCGCTGGGTCAGAAAGCGCCGTGTGGCAGCGAAGTTGGGGCGGCACACGAACAGTGTGGTGAGCAGGATCCAGTAACCTTGAGAGGGGTGAAGCAGCTGCAGCAGGGCATACCCCGTGAGCAGCGCAATCAGCATGCGGATGGCATGGCGAAAGGTGGGCGAGCCCAGCGCCAGATTGAGGCGCACCCGCTCCCATGCCTCCTGCACACCTGCCGGCGAACGATCAAACAGGCTGATATCTTGCGGGGCGTCTGTGGCATCCGGGTTGTAGGCCGTGGCCAACCGCTGTTCAAGAGTGGCGAGATTGTCCGCCACCGCATGGAGCGGCGGCATCAGTTCACCCCAGGCCGGGTTACGCATGCCACGCAGATGCTCAATGGAGGCGTGCAGATCGGCAAGCGCCTGCTTGCTCTGGTCATGAGTGAAAGGACGCTTTAGCAGCAGTGCCTTACCCAGCCGTCTGCACGCATGCCCCTGCTGGTCAAGCAGGCGTTGGCAGCGGAACAGTACGTCGTGGTGAAAGAACGCCTCGGTCAACTGGGCATAAGGGTAGTGTGAGGAGCTGGCCCGCTCATGGATATCCTGAGCGATGAAATAGATACGCAGATAACGGTTGAGCTTGCTCTCGCCGCGCTGTCCCTCAAGCCGACGAAAGATCATCTCCTTGGCACGGTTCATCGCCTCGACCACCCGGCCGTTCTGCCTGGCCAGGGCCAGACGCTGCGCCTGGGTATCAACACCCCGTAGCGGTTCGAACAGGGTTGCTTTGAGAATCAGGTATTTGCCCAACTCCCGATAGAGTCGCGCCATGCTCTGCTTGACCGGCTGACGCGAGAACAACGCGCACCAAATCACCGAAAGTACGCCGTACCAGGCCGCGCCCAGAAGAATCAGCAGCGTCTGTTCCCAGCTCTCTTCCGGCGCAACACCGCCCTGTTGACCAATACTGATCATGATATAGAGCGATAAAATCAGCGTACCCGACGCAATGGTGGCGTAGCGTTGACCAATGGCCCCCAGCATGATCAGCACAAAGGTCGCCACGCCCAGGCCCAGGGCAAACAGCCACGGCCAGGGAAACAGCCAGTGCACGATCAGCGAGGCAGCGCTGAAACAGAGCAGGGTCACGATCAGCGAGCGGAGTCGGCCCTGCCAACTATCGTCGGTTTCCGACAACGCGCTGGCGATAATTCCGAGAAACAGCGGCAGCAGTTGCGTGATATCGGCCAGCGTCCAGCTCAACAACAGCGCACCGCTGAAGGCAATAAAAACCCGCAGGCTGTAGGCGAACTTGTCCAGCGTCCACAGACGCCGCAGGGAAAACGATAAGGAAATCGACATCAAGCCCATGCATACCGTTGAGTGATCACAGCCATTCTATCCGATAGCGAGTGACACAAGGCGAGCCCGCAGGCTTAGAGCCGTTTAAGCAGCCGCTGGAGCTTGGTCAGGTCCCCTGAGTCCCCAACCAGACGTACCTGTCCGGCGATCATCCCGTCGAGAAACGCGCGCTGGGTCGGCTTGCGCAGCAGGCGGATGGCGCTGGCTTCATCGGCGAAACGCAGTTCAAGGTCGAGGTCGACCGGCAGGCCGGAAGCAGTACGAATACCCGCCGATGACATGCGGTAATGGCGCGCAGTCGTCAGATCTTCGGTGGCGATGCCCCAGTCGAGTTTCCCCAGGTCGCCAAGGGCCTGACGAAAAGCGGGCTTGCGGCGCTGTGCACGCTTGAGCATCAAGCCCAGCAGCCACAACATCAATCGCAGCTTCATATCTCCGGTCCACACAAGAAAGGAAAGTCGCGGCCTGACGGTGCAGGCCGCGCCACACGGCAACCCGAACCGGGATCAGCCCTTGCCAACGGCATCCTTGAGCCCTTTACCCGGCTTGAACGCCACCGTCTTGCTGGCGGGAATCTGCAGCGGCTGGCCGGTTTGTGGATTTTTGCCGGTGCGCGCAGCCCGTTCACGCACAGTGAAGGTCCCGAATCCAATCAATGAAACATCCTGCCCCTGGGCCACGCTGCCGGTGATCTCGTCGAGGATGACGTTGAGCACCTGGCCCGCCTTGTCCTTGGATAGTTCCGCACGCGCGGCAATCGCCGCGGCAAGTTCTGGCTTACGCATACCGCCCTCCTGATATTGGCTAAGGTCCGGCGTGTTGCCGGTCTGTTGTTATTTACATGTTACAAGCGCGGTGGCCATCGCTACATCATGCTGTAGGCCGACCAAATGGATGACCAGTCTAGCCTAGCAACGGCGGTATCGCTCGCGCCAGCTCAACTTTCCGCCTCACACAGCTTCCTGTCAACGCAAAGCCAATCAAACGTTCGTCTCGATCCTCGGCAAAAGCCGTCAGATTTTCTCCTTCACCTTCGATACGCCAATGCGCCGGTGACTGTAGCGGTGGCTGTGCCACCACCGGCAGCAGCGGTGTTTTCACGACCACCGGCCAAACAGCATAACGTAACTCGGTGGGCGTACCCGTCAGTGTCCGCGCCAAGGCTTTGGCACCTGCCTGCAGGGGCGGTACGTACATCGCGTTGACGCCATCGACACAGGCCACATCGCCCAGCGCGTAGATTCCCGGGCTGGATGTCGTCAGTAGCCGGTCAACCTGAATCCCCGCCGCTGTTACACTCAAACCCGCGGCTTCCGCCAGCTCTGTGCGGGGGCGCAGGCCGGTAGCCAGCAGTACAAGATCGGCCTCGATCCGGCGACCGTCATCAAGCATCACGCCCACCTCGCTGCCGGCATCTTCCATCCGCTCCAGCATCCGGCCCAGGTGCAGCTCGATACCCGCGGCATCGAAGACTTCGCCCAACACACGGCCCAGTGGTTCCGGCAACAAACGCGGCAACGGCGTCGGTTCCGGTGCCATTAGACTCACCGCGTGCCCTCCAGCGCGCAGATCATTGGCGAATTCACACCCCACTAGCCCGGCACCCACAATGAGTACGCGTGCCGGTCTTGCCAGCGCCTTGAGAAGGCCATGAAAACGGCGGTAGTCATCCAGATCATTGACACTCAAGACCCGGTTAGCGAGCGTAGCGGGAACTTTGAACGGCATGCGGGGGGCGGCACCCGTCGCCAGTACCAGCTCGTCGTACGCCAGGCGCTCCTCGCCGATCCACAGACAGCGCTCAAGTGGGTCGAGGCGTTCCACCCGTGTGTGCGTACGCACCACGGCAGCCAATTGATCGCTCACCTCCAGCGCCGAACGCATGGCGAGCCGTTCCGGCGCAAGCCCTTTGGCAAAGCTGCTGGAGAGGAGTGGCTTGGAGTAGTCGGCACCGCTGTCGGCGCTGATCAGCGTAACGCGGCGCGAATCATCCAGCGCTCGTAACTGTTTCAGCAGGCCAAGGCCCGCCATACCGGAACCGATAATGGTGAGAGACCGAGACATGGAACTCCTGCAAAAAAGGGGATAACCCGTGGCTGGTGCACAGCAAGCCATGACGCTCGCATGTTACACTATGCGCCAAATTTTGACCCGGAGAGTGTCGGTGACCCGGAACGATACGGAGCGCCGCGGACCGCTTCCCATGACGCCTGGCTGGCTTCCGCTGGCCGCCAGACGGGCCACCATGACCCCGGCCTGGCAGTCCTGGATCGGCTCGCGTGACTCGCTCACCATGCGCCTGACCGCTGCAGGCAAGGGCCGTACTTTCCGTGTGCATCTGCTACGTCAGGGGCTGGGCAAGCCCACGATTGACGAAGCCCATGCCCTGCACCTTCCGTTTGACCGTTTTGCCTGGCTGCGTGAAGTCACCCTGTGTCTGGATGATGTGCCCTGGGTGGCAGCCCGCTCGGTGGCGCCTCTGACGCATCTGCGTGGCCAACGCCTGGAGGGGTTGGGCGAGCGTTCATTGGGTAGTTGGTTATTTCGCCAGCACGACCTGGAACGCGGCCCTATTGAAGTGACTACCGCCCCGGCACCTTTCCACCCGCTGACCGGCCCCTGGGGCCGACGCTCGATATTTCGCCACGGAAACTTTGCTGTATTGGTACAGGAGTTTTTTTTGCAGACGATGGCGGATGAACTGGGGCTACCGGCACGCTAGTATGCTGACAGTGAATGAGGAGACACTGATGGACCGTTCATTGATGCGCCCCAAGGGGCTCGCTCGTGTGCCCGACTTCCTGCACCTGATGCGCCTCGACCGCCCCATCGGCACCTGGCTGTTGATGTGGCCTACCCTATGGGCGCTATGGGTAGCCAGTGCCGGCCTGCCCGAACGGTACCTGTTGCTGATCTTTGTTGCCGGAGTCTATCTGATGCGTGCCGCCGGCTGCGTGATCAACGACTACGCCGACCGCCATTTCGACGGCCACGTCAAGCGTACCAGGCAGCGGCCACTGGCGACGGGGCGTATCAGCGAGCGAGAGGCCAAAGGGTTATTTATTAGTCTGGTGGTGGCCTCTTTCGTGCTGGTGCTGTTTACCAACCTGTTTACCGTCATGCTCTCGCTGGGGGGGGTGTTACTGGCCTTTATCTACCCCTTCATGAAACGCTACACCCACTTGCCACAGCTATTTCTCGGCGCCGCCTTCTCATGGGCCATCCCCATGGCTTTCGGTGCAGTACTCGGCCAGGTACCGCTGGAAGCCTGGCTACTCTTTGCTGCCAATGTGGCCTGGACCGTGGCCTATGACACCCAGTACGCCATCGTCGACCGCGATGACGATCTCAAGATCGGCGTCAAATCCACGGCGGTGCTGTTCGGCCGTGCCGACCGCTTCATGATCGGTCTGCTGCAACTGATCACCCTGGGTCTGCTTGGTTGGGCCGGGCTGCGCCTGAGCCTCGGGCTATTCTTCTGGCTAGGACTTGCCGGCATGGCCGCTACCTTTATCTATCAACAGTGGCTGATTCGGACTCGCGAGCGTGAGCCCTGCTTCCAGGCTTTCCTCAATAACCACTGGTCGGGGCTATTGGTGTTTGCCGGTATCGCTCTTAGCCTGTGGCCGCTGGCAGGCCAATAAAGGGAGTACTCTGAAGCGTGCCTGGCGACCCCGTCATCTAACTGTCATCATGACGTGGTCATATCGTCATCGAACCGTCACTGATTACGAGGCTTCGGGATGACTGCCAAAACCGTTCTGATCGTCGATGATGAAGCGCCGATTCGTGAGATGATCGCGGTAGCGCTTGAGATGGCCGACTATCGCGTGCTGGAGGCTGACAACGCCCAGAGTGCTCACGCCATGGTTGTTGATCACCAGCCCGACCTGCTCCTGCTCGACTGGATGATGCCCGGTACCAGTGGCATAGAGCTGGCACGGCGGCTCAAGCGCGAAGAAACCACGCGCGAGCTACCGATCATCATGCTTACCGCCAGAGGCGAAGAGGACAACAAGATCCAGGGACTGGAGGCTGGTGCCGATGACTATATCACCAAACCCTTTTCCCCCCGGGAGCTGGTCGCACGACTGAAGGCCGTATTGCGACGTACCACCCCGAAGGGCATCGAAGAAGCCGTCGAGGTAGATGGGCTGGTACTGGATCCAGTCAGCCATCGGGTCAGCTCTCACGACCGCCCGCTCGACATAGGTCCCACCGAGTATCGCCTGTTGCAGTTCTTCATGACCCACCAGGAGCGCGCCTACACCCGTAGCCAATTGCTCGACCAGGTATGGGGCGGCAATGTCTATGTCGAGGAACGCACCGTCGACGTGCATATTCGCCGCCTGCGCAAGGCCCTGGGCGAAACGCATCAGCACTTGATTCAAACCGTGCGTGGCACGGGCTATCGTTTTTCCAGCAAGGTTTGAATGGGTGGCTGCCTGGAGCCGTGAATTCTGGCGTATCGGCCTGCTCGCCACTGGCGGCAGCCTGTTTGGCTGGTTGCTCAACGCACCCGCGCTAGGTCTCGCCGCCGGCCTCGCCATTTGCCTGGGCCACCATATTTTCCAGCTTCGCGCTCTGCGTCGCTGGCTCACGCATAACCCCCATAGCGAGCCACCGGCTGCCAGCGGCGTATGGGGCGAGCTGTTTGATCGCCTCTACCGTTATCAAAAAGGCCAGCGCCAAATGCAGTACCGCCTGCAGGCGACGTTGAAACGTATCCAGGAGTCTTCCGAGGCAATGCGTGACAGCGTTGTGATGCTCGACCAGCACGGCAACCTGGAGTGGTGGAACAGTGCTGCCGAGAACATGCTGGGCCTGGTGGCCGCTCACGACCGCGGCCAGCACATCACCAACCTGGTCCGTGACCCACGTTTCGTCGCTTACTTCACTGCCCGTGACTATCGCGATCCACTAACTCTGGCCTCCCCCGCCGATGAGCGTCGCGTCCTGCAACTCCAGCTAACCTTGTATGGCAACGATGAGCACCTGCTGATTGCCCGCGATATTACCCGCCTGCATCGCCTGGAAGAGATGCGTCGCGACTTCGTGGCCAACGTATCCCATGAGTTGCGCACACCCCTGACCGTCATGGCCGGCTACCTCGAAACCTATATCACCTATGTCGATCAGTTACCGCCGCGTCTGGGACCGGGGCTGACACGTATGCAGGAGCAGACCCAGCGCATGCAGAATCTGGTCAACGACCTGCTATTGCTATCAAGCCTGGAGATTGATCAGGCCGGCGAGGACCATCAACCACTGTCCATGGCGACACTGCTTGA
>DXFC01000259.1 GCA_019114645.1 Candidatus Halomonas stercoripullorum | reverse complement strand
TGCCGTGAGCACGAAGCAACAGACTCACCATAACGGCACCGGCTGTCAATGCCATTTAGCGGAACGGTCTTTACAACATATCGTTGAAGCCTAAAGCTTCAATCATGAAACTTAATGCTTGAAGCTTTATTGCAAGCCAACTAGGCTGCTGCCAATGACAACAACAATACGGCTCCCGGTATGAGAATTGCCTGTCTTGGCGGCGGCCCCGCCGGCCTCTACTTCGCCATCAGTATGAAACTGCGCGATCCGGCCCACGACATTGTCGTCTTCGAGCGCAACCGCCCCGACGACACCTTCGGCTGGGGCGTGGTGCTATCGAGCGAGACGCTGGACAACCTGGCGCTCAACGACACCGTCAGTGCGGGGCGCATTCGTCAGCACTTCGCCTATTGGGATGATGTCGCCGTGTTCCACGCCGGCATAAAGAGCCTCTCCACCGGCCACGGTTTCTGCGGCATTGGGCGCCACCGACTCTTGCTGCTGCTCCAGGAGCGAGCCCGCGAACTTGGCGTTGAACTGCGCTTCGAGTGTGATATTCCCGAGTCGGCCATCGACGGCCTGCGCCGCGAATTCGACCTGGTGCTGGCCGCTGATGGTCTCAACTCGCGGACGCGCCAACACTATGCCGAGCACTTCAAGCCCGACATCGAGGTACGCGCCTGCAAGTTCGTCTGGCTCGGCACCCGTCAAACCTTCAACGACGCCTTCACCTTCATCTTCGAGAAAACCGAACACGGCTGGGTGTGGGCCCATGCCTATCAGTTCGACGCCGATACTGCGACCTTTATCGTCGAGTGCAGCGAGGCGACCTGGCAAGCCTTCGGCTTTGGCGAGATGAGTCAACAGGAGTCGATTGCGGTGTGCGAGCGGATCTTCGCCAGGCATCTCGGCGGTCACGCCCTGATGACCAACGCCCACCATATTCGCGGCTCGGCGTGGATCAACTTTCCCCGGGTGCTGTGCGAACGCTGGAGCCATGACAACGTGGTGCTGATGGGAGATGCTGCCGCGACCGCGCACTTCTCGATTGGCTCGGGCACCAAGCTGGCGCTGGAGAGTGCCATCGCCCTGGCCGACTACCTGCACAGCGAACCCGACATGGCCAGCGCCTTTGCCCGCTATGAAGAGGAACGTCGGCTGGAGGTGCTGCGCCTGCAGTCAGCCGCACGCAACTCCACCGAATGGTTCGAGCAGGTCGAGCGTTATCTCGACCTCGACCCGGTACAGTTCAACTATTCGCTGCTGACCCGCTCCCAGCGCATCAGCCACGAAAACCTGCGCCTGCGCGACCCGGCCTGGCTGAGCAGTGCCGAGCGCTGGTTCCAGGCCCAGGCCGGCTCAGAGAGTGACCGGGCGCCGATGTTTGCGCCCTTCCAGCTCCGTGACCTGACCCTGGCCAATCGTATCGTGGTGTCGCCCATGGCCCAGTACAAGGCAGTGAATGGCTGCCCCGGTGACTGGCACTTCGTGCACTACGCCGAACGCGCCAAGGGCGGCGCCGGGCTGGTGTATATCGAGATGACCTGTGTTTCCGCCGAGGGGCGCATCACTCCGGGCTGCCCCGGCTTTTATGCTCCCGCGCATGAAACGGCCTGGAAGCGCCTGTGCGACTTTGTCCACGCCGAAACCCCGGCCAAACTGTGCGCCCAGATCGGCCACGCCGGACCCAAGGGCTCCACCCAGCTCGGCTGGGAAGAAATGGATGCCCCGCTGGCGACCGGCAACTGGCCCCTGCTGGCCGCCTCTGCCGTGCCGTGGTCGGAGCGCAGCCAGGTGCCCAAGGCCATGGACCGCACCGACATGGAGCGCGTACGCGATGAGTTTGTCGCCGCCGCCCGGATGGCCGAACGGGCCGGCTTCGACATGCTGGAAGTGCACGCTGCCCACGGTTACCTGCTGTCCTCCTTCATCACGCCGTTGACCAATCACCGCGATGACGACTATGGCGGCTCGCTGGCCAACCGTATGCGCTATCCACTGGAGGTGATCCGGGCGGTACGTGCGGCATGGCCGGCCCATAAACCACTGGCGGTACGCATTTCCGCCACCGACTGGCTTGATGACGAAGGGGTCACCCCTGACGAGGCGGTCGAGATCGCCCGCCTGCTGCAGCAAGCCGAAGTAGACATCATTGATGTTTCCGCCGGTCAGACCTCGACCCGGGCCCGGCCGGTTTACGGGCGTATGTTCCAGACCCCCTTTGCAGACCGCATTCGCAACGAAACCGGCATGGCGACCATGGCGGTGGGCAACATCTACCAGGCCGATCACGTCAACTCGATCCTGATGGCGGGCCGGTCCGATCTGGTGTGTCTGGCGCGGCCCCACCTGGCCGACCCTTATTGGACCCTGCATGCCGCCACCGGTATTGGCGACACCGAAAGCGAATGGCCGGCCCCCTACCGGGCCGGACGCGATCAATTGCAGCGGCTGGTTGAACGGGGTGAGGGATGGATGTGAACAAGGCGAACAACATGGCGCCGCTGAGCGGCAAGCGCACCGTGATCACCGGCGGCGGCAGCGGTATCGGCGCCGATATGGCCCTGGCCTTCGCGGAAGCCGGCGCCGAGGTGACCATTACCGGGCGGCGGCGTGAAGCCCTGGAAGCGACCGCCAAACGCCACCCGGCGATCAACATCCAGGTGGCCGACGTAACCCGTGAAGCCGACATGGTGGCCCTGTTCGAGACGCTCGGTGCCGTCGATGTGGTCATCGCCAATGCCGGGGCCGCCGAGAGCGCGCCTTTTGTACGTACCGGGCTCGATCAGTGGCAACGCATGCTGGAGGTCAACCTGACCGGGGTGTTTCTCACCCTGCGCGAAGGGCTCAGGCAGCTGCGCGATGGCGGCAGGCTGATCGCCGTGGCCTCTACCGCCGGACTCAAGGGCTATGCCTACGTGGCGCCCTACTGCGCCGCCAAGCACGGCGTGGTGGGTCTGGTACGCAGCCTGGCCCAGGAGGTGGCCGGACGCGATATCACCATCAATGCGTTATGTCCCGGCTTTACGGAAACCCCGCTACTGGAGGCAAGTATCGCTACTATCGTATCCAAAACCGGCCAGAGCCCGGACCAGGCCCGGGCGCATCTGCAGGCGAATAATCCCGGCGGACGCCTGATCGACCCCGCCGAAGTGACCGATACGGCTTTGTGGCTGTGCGGTCCGCACAGTCGCGCCATCCATGGACAGGCCATTTCGATCTCGGGAGGCGAGACATGAGCACACCGCTGTTGCGGCCACAGGCTTCAGTTGAAGCGCATGTGAGCCAGGAGGACTTGAGCAAGGAGCGCCTGCGCTTGTGGCTGCGCATGCTGCGGGTGACACGTCAGGTCGAAGCGGCTCTGCGTGAGCGGCTGCGCGTGGAGTACGACTCCACCCTGCCACGTTTCGATGTGATGGCGGCCCTCTCCAGCGAGCGGGAGGGGCTGAAAATGAACGAGCTTTCACGACGCCTGCGGGTCTCCAACGGCAACGTTACCGGCATCGTCGACCGCCTGGCCGAGGACGGCCTGGTGGAGCGCAGCGCGATCGAAAGCGACCGCCGCGCCACCCGGGTCCACCTGACCCCGGCCGGGCGCGACACCTTCACTCGCATGGCGCAAGCCCATGAACACTGGGTGGATGAACTGCTGGAAGGCGTCAGCCGGGAAGAAGCCCACCATATCGGCGAGCTGCTGCACCGCTTGCCGGCAACCACCGGAGAGCAATCATAATGCACCTGGCCGATATTAAACCGCGTCATTTCCTGTGGCAGATGGAGGGTGAGGTGGCGGTCATCCGCCTGAACCGCCCCGAGCGCAAGAACCCGCTCACTTTCGACAGCTATGCCGAACTACGCGATACCTTCCGCGACCTGGTTTATGCCGAGGACGTCAAGGCGGTGGTATTCGCCTCCCATGGCGGCAACTTCTGCTCCGGCGGCGACGTGCACGAGATCATCGCTCCCCTGGTCGAACGCGACATGAAGGGGCTGCTGGAGTTCACCCGCATGACCGGCGACCTGGTCAAGGCGATGATTCAGTGCACCAAGCCGGTGATCAGCGCGGTAGACGGCATCTGTGTGGGCGCAGGTGCCATCATCGCCATGGCCTCGGATATCCGCTTTGCCACTCCCCAGGCCAGTACCGCGTTCCTGTTTACCCGGGTTGGGCTCGCCGGCTGCGACATGGGCGCTTGCGCCATGCTGCCACGCCTGATCGGCCAGGGCCGCGCTGCCGACTTGCTCTACAGCGGGCGCAGCATGAGCGCCGAAGAAGGGTACCAGTGGGGCTTTTATAACCGCCTGGTGGATGCCGAGGCCCTGGAAGCCGAAGCCCTCGCCTACGCTACCCGCCTGGCCAAGGGTCCTACCTTCGCCCACGGTATCACCAAGACCCAGCTCAACCAGGAGTGGTCGATGAGCCTGGAGCAGGCAATCGAGGCTGAAGCCCAGGCCCAGGCGATCTGCATGCAGACCCGGGACTTCGAGCGCGCCTATCGCGCCTTTGCCGCCAAGCAAAAACCGGTCTTCGAGGGGGATTGATGAGCGATACGAGCTTTCTTCACTGGCCCTTCTTTGCGCCGCAGCATCGCGAGCTGGCACAGCGGCTGGAGAGCTGGTGCGCGAGGGAATTGCCGCGTGGCCACCGCGATGTCGATGCCACCTGTATCCAGCTGGTACGCGACCTGGGCGCGGCGGGGCTGCTGGAAGGTACCGCCGGCGCTGACATCGATGTACGCAGCCTGTGCCTGGCCCGCGAGACCCTGGCTCGCCACGACGGCCTGGCCGATTTCGCCTTCGCCATGCAGGGGCTGGGCAGTGGCGCCATCAGCCTGTTCGGTAATGCCGAGCAGCAGCAATGGCTGGAGAAGACCCGCCGCGGCGAGGCGCTGGCCGCCTTCGCCCTGACCGAGCCACGCTCGGGCTCCGATGTGGCCCAGCTGGATACCACCGCCGAGCGCGATGGCGACGGGTATCGTCTCAACGGCGAAAAGACCTGGATCTCCAACGGTGGGATCGCCGATTTCTACACCGTGTTTGCGCGCACCGGTGAGGCCCCGGGGGCCAAGGGGCTCTCCTGCTTTCTGGTACCGGCGGACACACCCGGCCTTGAAATTCGTGAGCGGCTGGAAACGATTTCGCCGCATCCGCTGGCACGGCTTGGTTTCAATGACATGCGCCTGCCGCACAGCGCCATGATCGGCCAACCCGGCCAGGGCTTTCGCATCGCCATGGCGGTGCTCGACGTATTTCGTTCCACCGTGGGTGCCGCCGCCCTGGGTTTCGCCCGTCGCGCCCTGGATGAGTCGCTTGCCCGCGCCAACAGCCGCGAACTGTTCGGTGCCAGCCTGGCCGACCTGCAACTGGTGCAAGGCCAGTTGGCCGAAATGGCCCTCGATGTGGATGCCGCCGCCCTCTTGGTCTACCGGGCTGCCTGGACCAAGGACCAGGGTGCCGAACGTGTTACCCGCGAGGCGGCCATGGCCAAACTCTTCGCCACCGACCGTGCCCAGCAGGTAATCGACAAGGCAGTGCAGCTGCACGGCGGTGACGGCGTGCGCAAGGGTCACATTATCGAGAGTTTGTATCGCGAGATTCGCGCCCTGCGCATTTATGAAGGCGCTTCGGAGGTGCAGAAAGTCGTCATTGCGCGCAGCGTGCTGACGCAATCGTAAAACGCTTAACACCCTAGCTTGATAGCGATATGCCAGACCGTATTCCCTGTCGACGCGCCAGCGCCGAACAATAACAACAGACGTACGGAGGATGGTCATGCCCAACTCGTCGGCCCACGCCGATACCTTCACGCGGGATCACTTGCCGCCCGCCTCCCAGTGGCCCGAGCTTCGGCTCAATGGCTTCGACTACCCCGCACGGCTCAACGCTGCGGTGGAACTTACCGACCACTGGGTCGAGCGGGGCCATGGCGAGCGCGTGGCACTGGTCGGCAATGGCCGCCGCCGCAGTTACCGCGAGCTGGCCGAGTGGACCAACCGCCTGGCCCATGTGCTGGTCGACGAGCTGGGTGTCCGGCCCGGTAACCGGGTGTTGATCCGCTCGGCCAACAATCCGGCCATGGTGGCCTGCTGGCTGGCCGCCACCAAGGCCGGCGCAGTGGTGGTCAACACCATGCCGATGCTGCGCGCCGGCGAGCTGACCCAGATTATCGACAAGGCCGAGATAACGCTGGCGCTATGTGACACCCGCCTGCTCGACGAGCTTGAGACCTGCGCGGCGGACACCAGTACCATGTTGCAGCGGGTGGTGGGCTTTGACGGCACCGCCAACCACGACGCCGAACTCGACCGGATGGCCCTGGAAAAACCGGGCGCTTTCACTGCGGTGCCCACAGCGGCCGACGATGTCGCCCTGCTCGGCTTTACCTCCGGCACGACCGGCAACCCCAAGGCCACGGCCCACTTTCATCGCGATTTGCTGATCATAGCCGATGGCTACGCCCGCGAGGTCCTGCAAGTCACCCCGGATGACGTCTTTGTCGGCTCCCCGCCGCTCGCCTTCACTTTCGGCCTGGGTGGCCTGGCGATTTTCCCCCTGCGCTTCGGCGCCAGCGCGGTGTTGTTGGAGAAGGCCACGCCCCCCAACATGATGGACATTATCCACACGCATAAGGCCACCGTCGTATTTACCGCGCCCACCGCCTATCGCACCATGTTGGCAACCCAGACCAGCGAGCGCGAACTCGCCAGCCTGCGCGTGGCGGTATCAGCAGGGGAAACGTTGCCGGCCCCGATCTATCACGACTGGATCAACAAGACCGGCACACCGATTCTGGACGGTATCGGCGCCACCGAAATGTTGCACATCTTTATCTCCAATCGCCTCGACGATCACCATCCGGCCTGTACCGGCAGGCCGGTAGCGGGCTATGAAGCCATGATCGTCGATGGCGAAATGAAGGAAGTGCCGCGTGGCGAGATAGGCCGCCTGGCAGTGCGCGGCCCTACCGGCTGTCGCTATCTGGCCGATGCGCGCCAGAAGAATTACGTGCAGCAGGGCTGGAATCTCACCGGCGACGCCTTCTATCAGGACGAGGCGGGTTACTTCCACTTTGCCGCGCGCAGCGATGACATGATCGTCTCGGCAGGGTACAACATTGCCGGCCCTGAGGTGGAAGCCGCCTTGCTGGCCCACGAATCGGTGGCGGAATGTGCCGTGATCGGGGCACCGAATGCCCAGCGTGGGCAGATCGTCGAGGCCTTCGTGGTACTGTCGGTGGGTGTCGAGCCCGGCGCGGAGTGCGTTGAGGAGTTGCAGCGCTTCGTCAAGCAGCGTATCGCGCCCTACAAGTACCCGCGTTCGATTCGCTTCGTCGAGGCACTGCCGAAGACGGCAACCGGCAAGGTGCAGCGCTTTCGGCTGCGCCAGGAGTTTTATTCCGATTGACCCGCCAGACAAGCACTGGCCGTTAACCAGTACCAGGGAAACGCTGTACAAAGAACAACCGAAAACAAGAGGGAATCCCCCATGAAAAAATTCGCAAATATCGGCCTTGGCCTGCTGCTGACCACCGCCATGACGGCAGTGGCTCAGGCGGAAGAGGTCAAGATCGGCATGATCACCACGCTTTCCGGCGGCGGTTCGCATCTGGGTGTCGACGTGCGCGACGGCTTCATGCTCGCCATCGAGCGCTCGGGGCGCGACGATATCGAAGTGTTGATTCAGGACGACGCCAACCGGCCCGACCTGGCGCGCAACCTGGCCAACGAGTTCATGCAGCGCGACAACGTCGATATCCTGACCGGTATCATCTGGTCCAACCTGGCCATGGCCGTGGTTCCTGCCGCCACACGCCAGGGGACTTTCTACCTGTCGCCCAACGCCGGTCCTTCCGATCTGGCCGGACGCATGTGTCATGAAAACTACTTCAACGTGGCCTACCAGAACGACAACATGCATGGTGCCATGGGGGCTTACATGCGTGAGCAGGGGTTCGAGCGCCCGATCCTGATGGCACCCAACTACCCCGCCGGTACCGACGCCCTGGCCGGCTTCAAGCACCTCTATGAAAGTGACGTGGTCGACGAAATCTACACCCAGATGGGCCAGACCGACTACGCCGCCGAGATCGCCCAGATTCGTGCCAGCGATGCCGATAGCGTGTTCTTCTTCCTGCCCGGCGGCATGGGTATCTCGTTCATGAAGCAGTGGGAGAATTCCGGGGTCGAGCTGCCGATATTCGGCGCTGCCTTCTCCTTTGACGAAATCATTATTCAGGCGGTGGGTAGCGCGGCCATCGGTGCCATGAACACCTAGCTGTGGGCCTACGACCTCGACAACGAAGCCAACCACACCTTTGTCGACGGCTTCCGCGAGACGTACGATCGCACGCCGACACTCTATGCCGCACAGGGTTACGATACCGCCCTGCTGATTCTCAGCGCCCTGGAAAAAGCCCACCCGAGCGATGAGGACGCCTTCCGTGAGGCGCTGCGCGAGGCCGACTTCGATTCGGTACGCGGCAAGTTCCGCTTCGGCCCCAACCACCACCCGATCCAGGACATCCTGGTGCGCGAGGTGGTCGAGGGTGAAGATGGCCAGCCCACCAACCGCCTGGTGGGCATCGCGGTAGAAGACATTCAGGACATCTACCACGAGCAGTGCCAGATGTAAGCGTGAGTCGCCGGGCCCTTGCCGGCCCGGCGACGTTTCTTGAGCCCACTTCGGGCTCTCTTCAAATCTCGCGGTTACCGATTCATGACCTTATTCATTGAACAGCTGATCAACGGTCTGCAGCTCGGCACCATGCTGTTTCTGATGGCCAGTGGCCTGACGCTGGTGTTCGGGGTGATGGGGCTGATCAACCTGGCCCACGGCTCCTTCTATATGGTCGGCGCCTACGCCACCGCAGTGGCGACGGCCGCCAGCGGCTCTTTCCTGATCGGCCTGGCGGCGGGTGTCGCCGCCGCCGCCGCAACGGGAGCGCTGGTGGAGCTGATCGTGATTCGCCGACTTTATCACCGTCCCCATCTCGACCAGGTACTGGCGACCTTCGCCCTGATCCTGATTTTCTCGGAAGGCACCCGCTGGCTGTTCGGTTCTTCACCGCTGTGGCTCAACCCGCCTTCGCTGCTGGCCGGCTCGGTCACCCTGCCGGGCGGACTGCGCTACCCCGTGTATCGGCTGATGATCATCGCAGTGGGCGTGACCATCGCGGTGGGCCTGTACTTCCTGATTACCCGGACGCGGCTCGGCATGCGTATCCGCGCCGGTGAGAGTGATCGCGAGATGATCGGCGCGCTGGGGGTCAATATCGCCCGGCTCTATACCCTGGTATTTGCCCTGGGGGCGGCTTTGGCCGGCCTGGCCGGTGCTTTGGTCGGTGCGCTTCAGTCGGTACAGGTAGGCATGGGTGAGCCGGTGCTGATTCTCGCCTTCGTGGTCATCGTGATCGGCGGTATCGGCTCAATCAAGGGAGCGCTTTACGGCGCCATTCTGGTCGGGGTGGTCGATACCCTGGGCCGGGTGTTCCTCCCGGCTTTTTTCCGTCAGTTCATGAGCCCTTCCGAAGCCGCCGGGGTCGGCTCCGCCCTCGCCGCGATGCTGATTTACATCATGATGGCGGCCATTCTCGCCTTCAAGCCCAAAGGGCTGTTCACTGCCAATGACTGATGCCGCCCATGACCAAGCCTGATTCTTCCACACTCGCCCCTCAGCCGGGGCTACCGACGACCTCCCGCTGGCATGACCGCAAGGGGCTGGTGCAAATCGGCCTGCTGGCGGCACTGCTGCTGGCACCGCTGGTGGCCTACTTTCTCGGCCATGTCTACTACGTCAATCTCGCTTCGCGGGTCACTCTGATCGCCATGGCGGCAGTGGGCCTCAATCTGGCGATCGGCTATGGCGGCATGGTCAGCTTCGGTCACGCCGCCTACTTCGGCCTGGGCGGCTATGTGGCCGGCATCAGCGCTTACCACGCCTTTGATTTCACTCCGGTATTCAGTTGGCCCATCGCCATTCCCGGCAGTGACAGCATGCTGCTGATCGGGCTCGCGGCCATGGTGTTGTGCGGCCTGCTGGCACTGGCTATCGGTGCCATCTCGCTACGCACCAGCGGGGTCTACTTCATCATGATCACCCTGGCGTTCGCCCAGATGATCTACTATTTCGCCAACTCCTGGCCCACCTATGGTGGCGAAGACGGCTTGCCGATCTATCTGCGCAACAGCTTGCCAGTGGTGGATACCAACAACGCCCTGACGTTTTTCCTGATCTGCTTTGGCGGGCTGCTGCTGGCATTGGCGCTCACCTCGCGGCTGATGAAGTCTCGCTTTGGTGCCGCCCTGACCATGGCGCGGCTCAATGACACCCGCCTCGCCACTGCCGGCATCGCCCCCTATCCCATCCGCCTGGTGGCCTTCGTCATTTCGGCGATGATTACCGGCCTTGCCGGTGCCTTGTATGCCGATCTCAACGGCTTCGTCAGTCCCACCATGCTTAGCTGGCATATGTCCGGCGAGTTGATGGTGATCGTGATCCTGGGTGGCGTGGGCCGACTCTATGGCCCGTTGGCCGGGGCCATCCTGTTCGTCATGATGGAGACCCTGCTGGGCGGCCTGACCGAGTATTGGCAGCTGTTCCTCGGCCTGGTGTTGCTGTTCGTGGTGCTGTTTGCCAAGCACGGCGTGATGGGCTGGCTGGCGGGGAGGGAACGCGATGAGTGATGCCGTACTCCGGCTGGAGGGCCTGCACAAGCGCTTTGGTGCCTTGCAGGCCACCCGCGATGTCTCGCTCGACCTGCGTCCGGGCGAAATCCATGCGCTGATCGGCCCCAACGGCGCCGGCAAGTCGACGCTGATTGGCCAGATCGCGGGGAATATCGCCCCCGACTCGGGCCGTATCGTGTTGGCCGGCCAGGAGATCACCGCACTCAGCGTGGCCCAGCGGGCACGCCTGGGGCTGGGGCGCAGCTTCCAGGTGTCATCACTGGCCGAGCCGTTATCGGTAAAACGTAATGTGATGATCGCCGTGCAGGCGTTGCAAGGGCACAGTTTTCGCTTCTGGAAACCCGTACACCGCGATGCGCGCCTGCTGACCCCGGCCATGGCGGCACTGGAGCGCATGGGCTTGACCCAACGCGCCGACACGCCGGTGGCGGAGCTCTCCCACGGTGAACGTCGCCAAGTGGAGGTGGCCTGTGCCTTGGCACTGCAACCCCGTGCGCTGTTGCTTGACGAGCCCATGGCCGGGCTCGGTCCCGAAGGCTCGGCCCACCTCACCGAGCTGCTGG
>DXFC01000258.1 GCA_019114645.1 Candidatus Halomonas stercoripullorum | reverse complement strand
TCGGGGTGATGATTGGGAAAGTTGCCGTCGATTTCGGCAAATAGCGTGACCGTATCCACCCCCAGGCGTTCGATCAGCAGCGGACCGAGCTCGCCGGCGACACCATTGCCGCAGTCGACGACTGCCTTGAGCGGGCGTTCCAGCTGGATGTCGCCCAGGATGCGTTCAAGATAGGCATCGCGCACATCTTCTTGTCGCACGTTGCCTTCACCACTACTGAAATCGCTGCTTTCAATACGTTGAAAGAGCGCGGTGATGGCGTCGCCGGAGAGGGTTTCGCCGCCCAGCACGATTTTGAAGCCGTTATAGTTGGAGGGGTTATGACTGCCGGTGACCATCACGCCAGAGGTGGTGCCGTCGAGAATGTGGGTGGCGAAGTAAAGCACCGGGGTCGGTACCATGCCGATGTCGATGACGTCACGCCCGGCGGCGGTCAGCCCACGAATCAGGGCGGCGCTGAGGCGTGGGCCGGAGAGGCGGCCGTCGCGGGCGACGACTACCGTGGATTCGTTGCGTGCCGCGGCTTCCGAGCCGATGGCGCGGCCGATCTGCTCGACACAGGCTTCGGTGAGGGTGTCATCGACGATGCCGCGAATGTCGTAGGCGCGAAAGATGGAGGCCGGTACGCTGCTGTTCGGGGCTTGGCTCATAACGTTTCCTTGTCAGCTTGTGTGCAATGTAGGGGGGTGAGGCGGGGAGTCATTGACGCCCCGAGCTGCCAAAGCCGCCTGCTCCACGCAGACTGGCCTTGAACTCATCGACGATGTCGAGCTCGGCCTGCACCACCGGTACTAGAACATACTGGGCCAGACGCTCGAACGGCTCCAGTACGAAGGAGGTGTTGCCACGGTTCCAGACTGAAACCATCAGTTCGCCCTGGTAGTCGGAGTCGATCAATCCGACCAGGTTGCCCAGCACGATGCCGTGCTTATGGCCCAGGCCCGAGCGCGGCAGAATCAGGCCGGCCAGGCCCGGGTCGCCGATATGGATGGCGAGCCCGGTACGCACCAGCTCGCACTGGCCGGGTTCGAGGGTCAGCGGCGCATCGAGCAGAGCGCGCAGATCCATGCCGGCTGAGCCCTGGGTGGCATAGCTGGGCAGGGTATCATGCAGCCGCTCGTCGAGAATCTTGACCTCAAGGCGGGGGCGGACGTTGGCGTTGGCGAATGGCGAATCGGGCATGAAGGTTCCGTTGCGTGCTGTGTGCGTAAATGACCGGGTGTGTCAGTGAGCCGGGTGCCATCAATGGACCGGCCGGGTGTTCAGGCAGGCGAGGGCACGATCGATGATCATGCGCGCCAGCTCGCGTTTGGGTTGTGGCGGCAGGTCCTCGCCGCCTTCGCCGTCACCATCGCGCCATAGCAGCAGGGCGGCATTGTGGTCGGCACCAAAGCCGAGCCCTTGGGTGGCGACGTTGTTGGCCACGATCATGTCGAGGCGTTTGCGCTCCAGTTTGTCCCGGGCGTAGCTCTCCAGGTCACGGGTTTCTGCGGCGAAGCCCACCACGAAAGGGCGTCCGCCTGCGGCATCACGCATGGCGGTGATGTCGGCAATGATGTCGGGGTTCTTGATCAGCTTGAGGGTCAGGCCGTCTTCATCCACGCGCTTCTTGATCTTGTGCTCGGCCGGCGCTTCGGCACGATAGTCGGCAACGGCGGCGCAGCCGATGAACAGATCACACTCGCTCGCCAGCCGGCGGCTCGTGGCATGCATTTCGACAGCTGTCTCCACGTCGATGCGGGTAACCCCTTCCGGAGTTGGCAGGCTGACCGGGCCACTGATCAAAGTGACCTGCGCGCCAAGCTCGGTGGCGACAGCGGCCAGGGCGTAACCCATCTTGCCTGAGCTGTGATTGGAGAGATAGCGCACCGGGTCGAGCGGCTCGCGGGTGGGGCCGGCGGTAATGGCGATATGCAGGCCCTGGGCGGGAAGCTGCGTTTGCTGTTCCGGCTCGTGCGCCTGCCGTGCCAGGTGAGCGGCGCTGGACAGCGTCGCCAGCTCCGCCATGATCGCTTCGGGCTCCAGCATCCGCCCCGGGCCTGTATCGCCGCAGGCTTGTTCACCGCTTTCCGGCCCCAGCAGCCGCCAACCATCCTGCTGCAGGCATGCGGCATTGCGCTGGGTGGCGGGGTGGCGCCACATGGCCTGATTCATGGCCGGGGCCATGATCCTTTCGGCTTCACTGGCCAGGCATAGGGTGGTCAGCAGGTCGTCGGCAATGCCCAGCGCCAGGCGTGCCATCAGGTCGGCGGTGCCTGGAGCAATGAGAATGGTATCGGCCCAGCGTGCCAGCTCGATATGGCCCATGCCTGCTTCTGCCTCGGGGTCCAGTAATGAGGTGCGCACCGCTTCACCGGTGAGCGCCTGCAATGTGAGCGGGGCAATAAAGGCCTGGGCACCTTCGGTCATGACCACACGCACCTCACAGCCCGCCTGCTTGAGTAGCCGGGCGAGTTGCGCGCTCTTGTAGGCGGCGATACCGGCGCTGATGCCGAGCAGCATGCGGCGGCCTGCAAGTCGCTGGATGGAGGGTGTTGTCATGGAGAGTTCCTGCACTGAAGTTCAATCGTTTTACCTTACCACTGCCGTTGAAATTGCGCAGCCGTTGGCTGGCGGCAACCCGGTTACACTGGGCGCGCTCAAAGGAGAAAAACTGGTTCAAGGAGAAAGACAGAGGATGTCGATTCGTAACTGGCCCGAGGGCGAGCGCCCCCGTGAGAAGCTGTTGGCGCTGGGCGCCGAAGCGCTATCCGACGCCGAGCTGCTGGCGATTTTTTTGCGCGTGGGAGTCGCCGGACGTTCGGCCGTGGATCTGGCGCGTGACCTGCTGGTTTCTTTTGGCGGCTTGCGCCAACTGCTGGAAGCCGATCGAGAGCGCTTTTGTGCCGAGCGGGGGCTGGGCGCAGCCAAGTTTGTGCAGCTTCAGGCCACGCTTGAGCTGTCGAAGCGTCACCTGGCCGCACAACTTGCACGCGGCAATGCCCTGACCTCGCCTGGCCTGGTGCGAGCCTACCTGGCATCACAGCTGCGCCACCTGGGGCATGAGGAGTTCGCTGCACTCTTCCTCGATACCCAGCACCGGGTGATTCGCTTCGAGTCGCTGTTTCGCGGCACCCTGGACAGCGCTTCGGTCTATCCGCGTGAAGTGGCGCGGCGCGCGCTGGAACTGGGTGCCGGGGCGATTATCTTTGCCCACAACCACCCCTCCGGCGTGGCTGAGCCCAGTGACGCCGACCGACGTATTACCGAGCGGTTGCGTGAAGCGTTGGGGCTGTTCGAGATTCGGGTGCTGGATCACTTTGTGGTGGGTGATGGGGAGGTTGTTTCCTTCGCCGAACGCGGCTGGATTTAGTGCGGAACCGGCTACCCGCGGTTCGCGGGTTGTTGGATGCCGGGATTGTCTGGTGATCGGCAGGATAAAACGTGTAGAATAACGGGTTAAAGTTGCCTGCCGGGGCGCACTCTGCTATAAAGTGCAGCCTTTGATTTCCTTGGGTCAAATGACAACGGGGTCGTTCCCGGTTTGCCCAATGGATTTGAGCACAGGTTTTGAACACACAGGTTTTGAACATACAGGTGTAACCACCTGGCCAAGCGGTTGGAGGCTCCCATGTCCAAAGTATGTCAGGTTACCGGCAAGCGTCCGGTAACGGGTAACAACGTTTCACACTCCCAACGCAAGACGCGCCGTCGCTTCTTGCCCAACCTGCAATACCACCGTTTCTGGGTGGAGTCTGAGAAGCGTTTCGTCAGGCTGCGGGTGTCATCCAAGGGCATGCGTATTATCGACAAGAAGGGCATCGAAGTGGTGCTCAGCGAAATCCGCAAGCGCGGCGAAGCCGTCTAAGCATCCATCCAGGGAGATAAGCAGCCATGCGTGACAAGATCAAGATGGTGTCCAGTGCCGGTACCGGTCACTTCTACACCACCGACAAGAACAAGCGGAACACTCCGGACAAGCTTGAATTCAAAAAGTTTGACCCGGTTGTCCGCAAGCACGTGATGTACAAGGAAGCCAAGATCAAGTAAGCCTTGATCGCCTTCCGCAGGTGTTCAAACCTGTTTTTCTGGACCCGGCTCTAGCCGGGTTCAGGCGTCTCTGTTTCCTGGAAACTTCCCGTCATGCCTGAGCTTCCCGAGGTCGAGACGACCCGGCGCGGTATCGCCCCGCATGTAGAACATCGCGAGATCGTTGAGGTTATCGTGCGCCAGTCACGCCTACGTGTACCGGTGCCTGATGATTTCAATGAACGCCTGGTGGGGGCGCGTTTTGGTACCCTGGCGCGGCGCGCCAAGTACCTGCTGCTGCCACTCGAGGGTGAGACAGGTGCCAGCCTGATCTGGCACCTGGGGATGTCGGGTAGCCTGCGCATCGCGCGGTTGGGTGACTTGCCGAAAAAGCATGATCATATCGATCTGGTATTCGACGATGGCGGAATTCTGCGCTATCACGATCCGCGCCGCTTCGGTTTTGTCGATTGGCTGGTGGATAGCGCCGAGCGTGATCCACGGCTGGCCCGCCTGGGGCCGGAGCCGCTGTCCGCTGCTTTTGATGGTGAGCGTCTTTACCAGCTCTCGCGGGGCCGGCGCATGGCGGTCAAGCCGTTCTTGATGGATAACGCGGTCGTGGTGGGCGTGGGTAATATCTACGCCAGTGAAGCGCTGTTCATGGCGGGCATTGACCCGCGGCGTGCAGCAGGGCGCATTTCGCTGGAGCGCTATCAGCATCTGGCGGCAGCGGTGCGCGAAGTGCTGGCGGCGGCCATTACCCAGGGTGGCACGACCTTGCGCGATTTTGTCAGTGGCACCGGCGAGCCCGGCTATTTCAAGCAGCGTCTCAATGTCTATGGCCGGCACGGTCAAGGTTGCCGACGCTGCAATGGCGAACTGCGGCTGGTGACGTTGGGCCAGCGGGCCAGTGTATTCTGCCCAACCTGTCAGCGATGACTTACTTTTACGAGATTAACCCATGACCCAGACCCTGCGCCTCAAGAAAAATGCCGACCGCCGTCTCAAGGCGGGTCATCTATGGCTCTACTCCAACGAGGTAGACACCGCCGTGACGCCGCTGCGCGATCTCGAGCCCGGTGCCCAGGTCATTGTGGAAGCTGCCAATGGCAAGGCGATGGGCGTGGCTTACGTCAACCCCAATTCGCTGATCTGTGCCCGGGTGGTGTCGCGCGATCCCGGTATGCGTCTCGACCGTTCACTGTTGGTGCACCGTTTCAACCAGGCGCTGTCATTGCGCCAGCGTCTCTATTCCAAGCCGTTCTACCGTCTGGTGCATGGCGAGGGTGACTTGCTGCCGGGGCTGGTGGTGGATCGCTTTGACGATGTGGTGG
>DXFC01000257.1 GCA_019114645.1 Candidatus Halomonas stercoripullorum | reverse complement strand
GTTTCGGGGCCGGACTCCAGCCACCAGGGGGCTTCGCGCATGTCATCACCTCGGTTATCGGCCCTTCTCTCTCAACCCGATACTTGGCACTGGGCAGCATTACTTCACGCCCAGGGTCTTGAGCAGGTCGGCATCCAGCGGTCGTGCTGCGGCGTGAAAATCGGCCCAGGGGTCTGCCCGTAATGCCGATAGACGGCGGCGCAGGTTTTCCACGCTGTAGCGGTTTGAGCGCAGCGCGGCATTAAGCTCGTCCCAACGAATCGGTACAGCAACCGGAGCGTTTTGACGTGCGCGCACCGTATAGGAGCCCACCGCCGTTGCACCGCGGGCATTGCGCAAATAATCAATAAAGATGCGCCCGGCTCGTTTGGCTTTGGACATATTGGTGGTCAGACGTTTGGGATCATCACTGGCATGGGCTTCGGCGAGGCTTTTGGCAAAAGCCTTGGCCTGATCCCAGTTGGCAGCGGGCTCAAGAGGCACAACCAAGTGTAGACCCTTGCCACCCGTGGTGCGCAGAAATGCGGTGAGGCCCAATGACTCGATACGCTCGCGCAGCGTGCCGGCCACGCGCAGCATCTCCTGCCAGGCGATGCCTTCGTCGGGATCGAGGTCGAACACCAGCAGGTCGGGCTGGTCCAGACGGTCGATACGGCTGCCCCAGGGGTGAATCTCCAGCGCTCCGGCCTGCACCAACCCGACCAGATCGGCAGGCGACTCGACGTAGACGTATTCGGCACTCCCCTGTTTTTCGGGAACATCGATGCGAGGCACGCTGGCGGGAATGGCGCGGCGTGGATGTTTCTGAAAGAAGCATTCATCGTTGCGCCCTTGGGGGCAACGCACGAGTGATAGCGGACGCCGAGCGAGGTGGGGCAGCACCCATTCGTGAATCTGCTCGTAAAAGCGGGCCAGATCGAGCTTGGTCAACCCCTGCTCGGGAAAAAGTACGCGGTCGGGACTGGTGAGGCGGACACCAAGTAGCGAGACGGCGTTTTTGCGCTTGTCGGAACTCGTCTGGCGTGCCTTGCTTGCACCTTTGGGCGAGGCTGTATCGGTCGTCTGTGTGGCGGCGCTCTGCTTGGCGGCGGTCATGCGAATCTCCTCGGGGTTACGATCCTCGCGCAACCCGCGAAAGATGGGGTGGCGTAAGCGACCATCACGGGTGCGCTCGGTGAACTCCACTTCAATGACAAGTTCAGGGCGCACCCAGTGCACCGCGCGGCTATCAGGCACTTTGCCATGGAAGGGTGAGCGTTCGACCTCGAGCTCCTGCAAGGTGGCGCTCAGCTGAGTCAATTGCCGGGTGTTGAAGCCGGTACCCACACGTCCGGCGTAGATCAATCCCTCTTGGTCATGGGCGCCCATCAGCAGCGAGCCAAAACCGCTACGCGATCCGCTGGGGTCGGTATACCCCCCGATAACGAACTCCTCGTGGCTGGCACACTTGACCTTGAGCCAGTCGCGACTGCGCTTCTGCTGGTAGCGGCTGTCAGCGCGCTTGCAGATTATGCCTTCGAGCCCCATTTGACAGGCGCGCTCGTAAAAAGCTCTGCCTTGGCTATCGAGATGGTCGCTGTAACGAAGGGTGCCTGTATGCATGTTGGCAGCATCGAGCAGGGCTTTGAGTGTGCGCTTGCGCTCACGCAACGGGACGTCCTCGAGGTCATGACCCTCGAAATAGGGCAGATCGAAAAGGAAGTAAACCAGCGAGGCGGTACGTTGGTTTTAGAGCGCCTCTTGAAGTTGGCCGAAGCGGCTGATTCCGTCTTCACCCAGGGCCACCACTTCGCCATCGAGCCGGGCCGTTGTGATCGGCAACGCGGCCAGTGCCCGGGCAATTTCAGGAAAGCGCTGGGTCCAGTCCTTACCGTTGCGAGTCGTCAGTCGGACCCCATCCTTGTCGATATGAGCGAGCAGGCGGTAGCCGTCGAGCTTGATCTCGTGCAGCCATTCACCTTGTGTCGGTACCTCACGGGCCAAAGTAGCGAGTTGGGGGGTCGCTACCTGTGATAATGCTGCTTTTCGGGCATTGGTGAGTAGCGCTGGATCGGGCAGGTGGACAGCGTTGAGCGAGTTAGTCTCGTCATGCGCCTCGGCAATCTCGCTCATGCTGCGCCCGCTGGCAACGCTGGCATCCAGTTCCACGCTGAGTGACGCTTCCATGCGGGGTTTGTCATCATGACGCTTGATCAGTAGCCAGTTGCGACCATGCTTATCCTGACGTTTGCCGCTCATGCGGGTCAGGGTCCAGCTGCCCTTGAGCCGTTCGCCGTCGAGTTCGATATCGATGCGATCTTTCCTTGAGCGTCCCTTGAGTCGCCAGCGACCCCGGTCCCACAGCATGACGGTGCCGCCGCCATAAGCCTTTTCAGGGATGCTGCCTTCAAAGTCGGCATACTCCAGAGGGTGATCCTCTACTTCAACAGCTAAACGCTTCTCGCCGGGTACCAGGCTCGGTCCCTTGGGCAGGGCCCAACTGCGCAATACGCCGTCCTGCTCCAGGCGCAGGTCGAAGTGATCGTGGCTGGCAGCATGCTTGTGCATCACATAGAGCTCACTCGTTCCATTGCGGTCAGTACCGCCGGCGGGCTCTCGGGTACGTGTGAAATCTCGCTTGCGGCGATACTCCTCAAGTCGCTCCATCGGGCTCCATCCTTGGCTGTATGCTGCTTGGCCACAGGCCTCGTCTTATCAGCCTAGTCCGACCTGTTCGCTACGCCAAACGGATCCTGATGAGTCAGAGTAGTCCGCCGTATTGAAGCCCGTCGTGGCGAGGCAAGTTTGTTTCACAGCCATAACGAAGGGTAAAGAATCGTCTTGAGCATGGAACCTCAGGCAGGGACTACGTATCTTGAGGAAGGAGAAGGACGAGAGGAAGCGCGGCATTTTCCCATGGAGTCGCGCTTTCCAATGGAGCTATCAAGGAGAGATAGATGAAACGGAATATCTTTGTCGTGGCACTGGAAGAGCAGCAGCGTGAGGAGCTGGAAACTTTACGCCACTCCGAGAAGTTCAAAGTGCATAGCCTGCTGTCGGTCAAGACGGCTGTCGAGTCCCCCAGTTTTTCCTTCGATAATTTGCTAAATGAGGCTCGCAGCAAACTGCAGGCATTCGACGGCACTGTCGATGCCATCATTGCCCAGTGGGATTTTCCCACCAGCCTATTGGTCCCCATCCTGTGCAAGGAGTACGACATTCCGTCGCCTTCGGTCGAGAGCGTGTTGAAGTGCGAACATAAGTACTGGAGCCGACTGGAACAGAAGAAGGTCATTCCAGAAGTCGTACCCGAATTTTGTGGGGTGGACCCCTTCGCCGATGATCCGCTTTCTCAAGTGACGTTGGATTATCCGTTCTGGATCAAACCCATCAAGGCATTCTCCTCGCACTTGGGTTTCAAGATCGAAAACGAGGAGCAGTTCCGCGCGGCGATCGAGGAGATACGCCAAGGCATTCGCCAATTGGGCGACCCGTTCAATGAGGCACTGCGGTATGCTGAGTTGCCGCCGGAAATACGCCAAATGGACGGCAATTCATGCATCGCCGAGCAGATCATCTCAGGGGTGCAAGGGGCGCCGGAAGGCACCGTCTACCGCGGCGAATTCAACGTCCACGGCATCATTGCCCAGCCCAATTCGGTCAACAAGGACATTCCTTATGACCGTCTCGAGTACCCGAGCAATCTGCCGGAACGTGTGCACCATCAGATGATCGATGTGTCGCGGCAGTTCCTTGAGCACATTGGCTATGACAACGGCTGCTTCAATGTCGAGTTCATGTGGGATGAAGAACGGGACAAGCTGTGGCTGATCGAGGTGAATACGCGTATCTCCCAGTCGCATAGCGAAATCTTCATCATGGTCGATGGCATGTCGAACCACGAGGTGGCTGTCGATATCGCTTTTGGAGAGCGCCCCTCGCTGACGAACCGCCAGGGTGAGGCAGTGGTGGCGGCAAAGTGTTACATCCCTTACGAGCATAGGGACGGCATCGTCAAACGGGTACCGAGCGAGGGGGAAATCAAGGCGCTGAGTGAGCGTTTTCCCGGCACTAAGGTGCGTATCGACGTGGAACCGGGCATGCGTCTGAGTGACTTGATGCACCAGGACAGCTTCAGTTACCGCCTGGGCACGCTATACATCGCGGGTGATGATCACGATCAGATTGAAGAGCGTTACCGGGCCTGCCTGGAAGCTCTCACGTTTGAGATTGAACCTGTCGAATGAATGCAAGGAGGAACCGTGAGCATTGTCGAATCGTTTCCCTATCAGGTCCGTGAAATAGAGAACGTCTTCATTCCAATGCGTGACGGCGCCCAGTTGGCGGCGCGAATCTGGCTGCCGGAGGAGGCTGAACGTACGTCGCTGCCGGCGATCATGGAGTACATTCCTTATCGCAAGCGCGACATTACCCGGGCTCGTGACGACGCTAACCACTCTTACATGGCGGGTCACGGCTATGTTTGTGTGCGTGTCGATATGCGCGGCAGCGGTGATTCCGATGGTGTGGTTACCGACGAATACACCCAGCAGGAGCAGGAGGATGGTGTGGATGCCATCGCCTGGATCGCCGAGCAGTCCTGGTGCGATGGAAAGGTCGGCATGATGGGTATCTCCTGGGGCGGTTTCAATAGCTTGCAGGTGGCGGCTAAACAGCCGCCAGCGCTCAAGGCGATCATCAGCATCTGCTCAAGTGATGATCTCTACGCCGACAATATGCATTACATGGGCGGCTGTCTGCTGGGCGACAACCTCTCCGAGGCCACCGTCATGTTTGCGTTCAATAGCTTGCCGCCGGACCCAAAGATCGTTGGCGATCGCTGGCGCGACATGTGGTTCGACCGCATGGAAAACAGTGGCCTGTGGCTTGAGCCCTGGCTTGAACATCAGCGGCGCAGTGCCTACTGGTCAACCAGTTCGGTGAATGAGTATTACTCGGCGATCCAGTGCCCGGTGTATGCCATCGGCGGCTGGGCTGATGGGTTCACCAATACTGTACTGCGTCTGATGCAGCATCTGGAGGTGCCGCGTAAAGGGTTAATCGGCCCTTGGGGGCACAAGTACCCTCACCAAGGCTTGCCGGGACCGGCTATCGGCTTTCTGCAAGAAGCGCTGCGCTGGTGGGATCATTGGCTCAAGGGCATCGACAGCGGCATCATGGAGGAGCCTATGCTGCGTGCCTGGCAACAAGATAGCGTGCCGCCCGAAACCGCCTATGAAGAGCGGCCGGGACGTTGGATCGGCGAGTCTAGTTGGCCATCGCGCAATATCACGGAACGTCGCTATGCCCTGGCCCCCTATACCATTTGCCTGGGGGAAGGGCATGGGGGAGCTCAGCAGCATGGGGGGCAGGAGCGCGCCCAGGGACTGCAATCGCCGCTCAGTGTCGGTCTGGCCGCCGGCAAGTGGTGCTCGTACGCCGCAACACCAGACCTGCCAGGCGATCAGCGTGAAGAGGATGGCGGTTCGCTGATCTTCACCAGCCAGCCGCTGCCCGAGGCTCTTGATATCTTTGGTCGGCCAGAGCTGGAGTTCGAGCTCTCCTGCAATAAGCCGCAGGCAATGCTGGCTGTGCGGCTATCCGATGTGGCGCCCGACGGCAAGGCGACCCGCGTTACCTATGGCCTGCTCAACTTGTCGCATCGCGATAGCGACGCCAGTCCCGAGCCGCTGATACCACACCGGCGTTATCGGGTGCGAATTCCGATGAACGGGATTGCCCAGCGCTTTCCACCGGGACATCAGCTGCGTGTATCGGTTTCTACTTCCTACTGGCCACTGGCTTGGCTACCGCCAGAGGCCGCGCAGGTCGATATCTATCCTGACAGCAGCACGCTAATCCTGCCTGAGCGTAAACCGGGCGAGGAGGATGCACGATTGCCCGCTTTCGACGAGCCTGAAGAGGCCCCACCGCTCAAGGTTCACCACTTTGCGACCAGCGAGCATAACTGGCTGTTGCATCGTGATCTGGCAGCGAAAGAAGCAACACTCGAGGTTATCAACGACCAGGGCCACTTTCGCATCGAGGAGACCGGGACGGAAGTGCGCCGGAGCACTCGCGAATGGTACAGTACCCAATATGATGACTTTACCTCGGCACGTGGCGAGACCTATACCGAACGTGCCTTCAAGCGTGACGACTGGAATGTTGAAGTCTATACGCGCACGATACTGAGTTGCGATGAGAGCAATTTTTTCATCCATGCCCAGCTCGATGCCTACGAAGAAGACTATCGGGTCTTCTCCAAGAACTGGGAGCGGGTGATCCCCCGCGATCACATGTGACCCCTTCCGCGTCACCATGATTCCGCACGGCAGCAAATCGATGACTTTGCCCTTCGCCTGACTCAAAAGGCTGCCGAAGCGAACTCCGGCAGCCCAAGCTAGCGATGACGAGAATCAGCGACCTTGACTCTTGCCACCCTTGCGGCCGGCCTCGGAGGCCTTCTGGCGGTCATTGGCAAAGTTGCCGCTGCTGTTCTGGCCGCCTTTCTGACCGGCTTCGGAGGCTCGCTGTGGATCGTTGGCGAAGTTGCCGCTACTGCGCTGCCCGCCTTTTTTGCCTGCCTCGGAAGCTTTTTGCGGATCGTTGGCGAAATTACCGCTACTGTGTTGACCACCCTTCTTGCCGGCTTCGGAGGCCTTTTGCGGATCATTGGCAAAGTTGCCGGGGTTTTGGTTGCGCTGTGCCATGGTATATCTCCTTGCAATCGGCATGGTGAACCATGCATATGTACATCCGTTTACCATTCGCCGGGAAAGACCCGGCACTGCTGGCGTTTGCCATCACCTAGGAAGATAGAAGTGGTTGTGAAAGCCTATCAAGGTAGATGCTGTATCCATGTGCAAAGAAACGTTGTGGAGAATTTCCCATGTTAAGCGGCATGTGCTTGGGAAGCGCTAACGCATGAGGTAGTATATAGGGGCTAAAAAAACATAAATATCGTCCTGGCGGTTAAAGAAACTGCGCAAGGAACCGGAGGAGAATCCATGGCGTTTTCCCAGAAATTCATCGTAGCCGATGATCATCCGCTGTTCCGTGCTGCGCTGACGCAGGCATTGCGTCAGCTCGCGCCTCAGGCCGAGATCATCGAAGCCGATACCATGGAGGCGACTTCCGAGGTTGTCATTCGACATCCTGATGCCGATCTCATCCTGCTGGATTTGCACATGCCCGGAGCGCATGGCTTTTCCGGGTTGATCCAGCTGCGTGGACAAACACCGGATGTACCGGTCGCCGTGGTGTCCGGCAGTGATGAACCGCATGTTGTGCGTCGGGCTATCGATTACGGTGCTTCGGGCTTCATTCCCAAGTCCTCCTCGCTGCAATTGATTGCCGAGGCGGTTAGCGAAATTTTAGCCGGAGAAGTGTGGTTGCCTCAGGAGCTGGCCGATACGCTGGGGGATGTCAATGAAGAGGAGGCGCGCTTTGCCGAGGCCATCGCTTCACTGACGCCGCAGCAATTCCGCGTGCTCAATATGCTGACCGAAGGGCTGCTCAACAAGCAGATTGCTTATGAGTTGAATGTTTCCGAAGCCACCATCAAGGCTCACGTCACCGC
>DXFC01000256.1 GCA_019114645.1 Candidatus Halomonas stercoripullorum | reverse complement strand
GATCCAGCCGGTATCGCGTGACCTTGCCGAGTCGTTCGGCATGGAGAACCCGAGCGGTGCGCTGATAGCCGACCTGGACCCGGAGGGGCCGGCTGCTGAGGCGGGCCTACAGGCGGGCGATGTGGTGCTCGAAGTCAATGGTGAGGAGGTGGAACAGTCACGCAACTTGCCTCGCCTCATTGGCCGGGTGGCGCCGGGTAGCTCCGCAGAGCTGACCATCATGCGCGACGGTGAGCAGCGGGATGTTGAAGTCACCATCGGTGACTGGCCTGACGCTGATGAGCCGACACAGGCCCGTTCCGGCGAAACCGACGCTCAGGCGCGCCTGGGTATTGCCATGGCCGAACTGGAAGATGGCCAGCGTCAGCGTTTGGGTATCGACAACGGCGTGCTGGTGCGCGATGTGGAGCCCGGTGGCGCGGCAGCCGAGGCGGGGGTTCGTCCCGGGGACGTTATTGTCAGTATTGATCACCATGCCGTGAAAAGTGCCGACCAGCTGCGTGAAGTGGTTGAGTCACTGCCGACGGATCGCGCGGTGCCGTTACGACTTTATCGCGATGGACGCTCGCTGTTCGTAGCGGTGCGCCTGAGTCGCGATTAAGTAAATGTCATGCAGTCCTGATCGACACCTCCCGCTTCGGCGGGAGGTGTTTTTTGGCTGGAACCTACCTATTTGCCGGCTGTATACCGCTGCGCTGTCCAAGTCTGGGGCATGCCGGTACAATGTCGACCTATGCATTCATCCGACGTGAACGGGCGTCACTTTTGCCGCTGCCGTACTCGTGTCGAATACCGGATTGGCTAGATGAGTAACGACGCAAGCAAAGAAAAGCTGAACCACATACGAAATTTCTCGATTATTGCCCATATCGACCATGGTAAGTCGACCCTGGCGGATCGCCTGATTCAGAGTTGCGGTGGCCTGACCGAGCGCGAGCTCAAGGAGCAGGTTCTCGACTCGATGGATATCGAGCGTGAGCGCGGCATTACCATCAAGGCGCAGTCGGTAACGTTGGATTATCACGCCCAGGACGGTAATACCTATCAGCTCAACTTTATCGACACCCCGGGCCACGTCGACTTCTCCTATGAAGTCTCGCGCTCGCTCTACGCCTGTGAGGGCGCACTGCTGGTGGTAGATGCGGGGCAGGGGGTCGAGGCACAATCGGTCGCCAACTGCTATACCGCGATTGAGCAGGGGCTTGAGGTCCTGCCTGTGCTCAACAAGATGGACCTGCCCCAGGCCGATCCGGACAAGGTTGCCCATGAGATCGAAGAGATCATCGGCATCGACGCCACCGACGCCTGTCGGGTCTCGGCTAAAAGCGGGCTGGGCATTGACGAGCTGTTGGAACGCCTGGTTCGCGATATCCCACCGCCCAAGGGCAATCCTGAAGCACCGCTGCAAGCGCTGATTATCGACTCCTGGTTCGATAATTACCTCGGCGTGGTGTCGCTGGTGCGTATCTTCGATGGCACCCTGAAGCGGGGCGAGAAGATCCGGATCAAGTCGACCGGGCGCGACTGGCAAGCCAATGAAATCGGTATCTTTACACCGCAGCGCAAGGAGACCAACGTGCTGCGCGCAGGTGAGGTAGGTTTCGTGGTAGCCGGCATCAAGGATATTCATGGCGCCCCGGTGGGGGATACCATCACCCACGCCAAGACGCCGGAAGTGCCGCTGCTGCCGGGATTCCAGAAGGTCAAGCCCCAGGTCTATGCCGGCATGTTCCCCATTAGTGCCGATGATTATGAAGACTTCCGCGATGCGCTGGCGAAACTGACACTCAACGATGCATCGCTGGAATACGAGCCGGAAAACTCTGACGCTCTGGGCTTCGGTTTCCGTGTCGGTTTCCTCGGTACCTTGCACATGGAGATCATCCAGGAGCGGCTCGAACGCGAGTACAATCTGGATTTGCTCACTACGGCTCCCACCGTGGTCTATGAACTGGCCATGAAAAAAGGGGGGGAGGTGATCTATGTCTCCAACCCGTCAAAGCTGCCCGACATGGCCGACGTAGAGGAAATGCGTGAGCCTATTGTGCGGGCCAGCATCCTGGTACCGCAGGAATATGTCGGCAATGTCATTGCCGAATGCGAGAATCGTCGCGGTACCCAGAAAGACATGCTGTTCCTCGGCAACCAGATTCAGCTGACTTACGAATTGCCGATGAGTGATGTGGTCATGGATTTCTTTGATCGCCTGAAATCCATTTCACGTGGCTATGCGTCGCTGGACTATAACTTCGAGCGTTTCCAGGCGGCCAAGCTGGTACGACTTGATGTGCTGATCAACAATGAACGTGTCGATGCCCTGGCAGTTATCATCCACCGTGACCATTCTCATACGCGTGGCCGGGTGTTGGTGGACAAGATGAAGGAACTGATACCACGGCAGATGTTCGACGTGGCGATACAGGCCGCCATCGGGGGCCAGGTAGTGGCTCGCTCGACGGTCAAGGCGCTGCGCAAAAACGTGACGGCCAAATGTTATGGTGGCGACATCACGCGCAAGAAAAAGCTGCTTGAAAAACAGAAAGCGGGCAAGAAGCGCATGAAACAGGTCGGTCGGGTAGAGATCCCCCAGGACGCTTTCCTCGCCGTGCTCAAGGTGAACGACTAGGACCACCCTATTATGGATTTTGCTCTGTTGCTGGTGATGGCAGTGGCCATCACCGGCTTGATCTGGCTGTTTGATCTCATTTGGTGGCGTCCGGCACGCCGTCGGCGGCTGCATGAAATGGATGCGGGGTCTCAAGCAGGACTGGATGAAAAATCACGCGAGCGGGCACTGAAAGAGCCCTGGCCGGTAGATTATGCGCGCTCTTTTTTCCCGGTATTGCTGGTGGTGCTGTTGCTGCGCAGCTTTCTGGTCGAGCCTTTTCAGATTCCTTCCGGCTCCATGCGGCCGACATTGGAGGTGGGCGATTTCATCCTGGTCAACAAGTTTACCTATGGTCTGCGCCTGCCGGTGACCCATACGCGCATTGTTGAGCTGGGTGAGCCTGAACGCGGTGATGTCATGGTGTTCCGCTTTCCCAATGAGCCTTCAGTGAATTTCATCAAGCGCGTGATAGGGCTGCCGGGCGACACTGTACGTTACGCCGACAAGCAGATATATGTTAATGGCGAGCCAGTACCTCATATACCCCTCCCCGAAACACCTGACGGCGCTTCCGGCCTGCAGTTGTTGACCGAGTGG
>DXFC01000255.1 GCA_019114645.1 Candidatus Halomonas stercoripullorum | reverse complement strand
TCAGCAGCTGTTTTCCCTTTGTGGCGACGTCATGCAGCGTATTGTCGAGCTGCCACTGCCGGTTATCGCCCGGGTTCAGGGAATCGCCACCGCCGCAGGCTGTCAGCTGGTCGCCAGCTGCGATATGGCGGTAGCAGCCCGCTCGGCCCGCTTTGCCGTATCGGGCATTAATGTAGGACTGTTCTGTTCAACCCCCGCCGTTGCGCTATCACGCACCATTGGTCGCAAGCGCGCCATGGAAATGCTATTCACCGGCGAGTTCATTGATGCTGAACAGGCGCTGGAGTGGGGCTTGATCAATCGTGTGGCCGATGATGAAGCACTCGACGAGGTGCTTGCCGAACTGACCGCCAGCATCTGCGCCAAAAGCGCGGTGGCACTACGTACCGGCAAGGCACTCTTCCAGCGCCAGCTACAGATGCCGCTGCGTGAAGCCTACACCCTGGCGGGCGAAACCATGGCCTGTAACATGATGGCCGAGGATGTCAGCGAGGGAATCGACGCCTTCATCGAGAAACGCGAACCGCATTGGCAGCATCGCTAATCACCCGGGAAGCAGCCGCGCATCAATATGGAAGTCATTTCCGTAATCGAGACAAGTGCTCACCGAGCAGGTATCCTGTCGTTAACCTTGATACACAGGTTAGCCAGTTGAACTTAGAAGGGTTGAACTTAGAAGGTAAGCTCAGGTGAGTGAAGTCAAACGCAGAACGGCGGGCCGGCCCCCCGGCCCCGGCAAGAGTGTCAGTGGTCACAGCCAGTCATTGGTGCGTGGCCTTAACCTGCTTGAACGGCTAGCGGCCACGCCGGGGGGGCTAGCGCTGTCGGAACTGGCCGAAGAGGTCGAGTTGGCTCCCTCAACCACTCACCGCCTGCTGCAAGCGTTGCAGAGCCAGGGCTTTATTACCCAGGACAACGAGCTTGGCGTGTGGAAAATCGACGTCAAGACCTTCCGGATCGGTAACAGCTTCCTGGAAGCCCGCGACTTCGTTGCCACCAGCCGTCCTTTCCTGCGCCGCTTGACCGCTGAAACCGGTGAAACCGCCAACCTGGGTATCCGCGATGGCTCGACGGCCGTCTTCCTGGCCCAGAGTGAATCCCCCCAGATGATGCGCATGATCACCCGTATCGGCTCGCGGGCTCCGCTGCACGCCTCGGGTGTGGGTAAAGCGCTGATGGCCTGGCTGCCTGATGATGAATTTGAGCGGGTACTGACTGAACGCGGTCTGGATCGGGTGACAACCAACACCCTGCATACGGTTGATACACTACGTGCCAACCTCAGCGAAGTCCGCCAGCAAGGGTTCGCCTGTGACCGTGAGGAGCATGCCATTGGCCTGCACTGCGTAGCGGCCTGCCTGCACGATGAACACGGCACACCGCTGGCGGCGATCTCCGTCTCCGGCCCGGTAGCCCGCATTCCCGAAACCCGGTTGCTGGAACTGGGCGAACTGGTGCGCAGCACTGCCGCCGAGATTACCGCTCGCCTGGGTGGGCGTATTCCTCAGTCCTCCGAATTTCCCGCCACGACGTAGCCGTCTGCGACCACAGAAAAGCGGCGCATAAAACAAACAAGGAGGAAGGCATATGCCTTCCTCCTTGTTTAGTTTAAGCGTACGACTCGCTGATGACTTAGCGCGGGCGGTAGTTGAACTCCTGCAGTGAGATCACGCCATCGTGGTTGCGATCCATGAACATGGGGATGGGTCCTCCGCCGCCGCACGGGAGGGGCTTGGTGTGGCTCTACTTCCTGAGCATATCTGTCGACCGAGCATCGCTAAAGGCGAACTGCTTCATGTACTGCCGGAGTGGCGCTCACCCTACGGTACGATTCAGGCTATTTTTTCCTCGCGCAAGGGGCTTGTGCCCGCGGTAAGGGCACTGATCGAGTTTCTTGCTGAAGAAGTTCCAGCCAAGCTCTCCATCAACGCTTAAACCGGGCACGCAAATCATCGGGTGCTCCTTGAACTGCACAGACCTTCGCTAACAGTGCGCTCATGTACGACACTGCCAAGGAGCAGGGCTACCTGCTCACTCCTTCTATGGCGCAGGTCAGCATGGCGTGGAATCCGCTTCCACCGGCATTCAGGAGCGATTGAATGGCATCACTGACCAAGTTAATCACCCGCTTATTTGGAAAACCGCAAGTTCAAACCACCCAGGAGGCTCTGCCCATGACCAAGGTACTGGTTCTTTATCACTCCATGTATGGCCATATCGAGACCATGGCAAACAGCGTCGCCGAAGGTGCGCGCCGCATTGATGGCGTCGAGGTATCCGTAAAGCGGGTACCGGAAACCATGGATGAAGAGGCTTTCAAGGGTGCCGGCGGCAAGTGGGACCAGGAGGCTCCAGTCGCCACACCCCAGGAACTCGCCGATTACGATGCCATCATCTTCGGCACTCCGACGCGCTTCGGCAACATGACCGGACAAATGCGCAACTTTCTCGATCAGACCGGCGGTCTGTGGGCCAATGGCGCCCTGGTAGGCAAGGTGGCCAGCGTATTCACCTCTACCGGCACAGGCGGTGGCGAGGAGATGACCATTACCTCGACCTGGACCACCCTGGCACACCACGGCATGGTCATCGTGCCGATCGGCTATGCAACGCCGGAACTGTTCGACATTTCCCAGGTAAGTGGCGGCACTCCCTATGGGGCCTCCACCATCGCCGGCGGTGATGGCTCACGCCAACCCGATGAGCGTGAGCTGGCCATTGCCCGCTTCCAGGGTGAGACCGTGGCAAAAATCGCAGCCCGGCTACAAGCCAGTGCATAAACCTGTCGGGATGTCGTAGCGGCAACCTGAACTAACTTCATAGCCACTGATCGGTGGGGCTCGCCCATGCAGACCCCACCGACCGGTGCCGGCCTATGGCTCCTGGCACTGGGCCTGCTCTTCACCCTGCGGCTGCGCCAGTGGCAACGCTAGGAAGCCGGTATGCGGCAGCGTTAAACTAGTAGGCCTGCGTTCCTCCCTTTGCCGCCACTGCGAGGCCTTCAATGCACCCCCATCTACTCTCCGTCGATTCCCTGACCCGCGACAGCGTCGACCGCCTGATGCATGTCGCTGCCCGCATGGAGCCCATCGCCAGCCGCCGCCAGGTAACCCGTGTGCTGGAAGGCGCGGTACTCGGCAACCTCTTCTTCGAAGCCAGTACCCGCACCCGGGTCAGTTTCAACGCTGCCTTTTGCCGACTCGGCGGCAGTGTATGCGACACCACCGGCTTTACCTTCTCCTCAATGGCCAAGGGCGAATCGCTCTACGACACCAGCCGGGTAATGAGCGGTTACTGTGACGCCATCGTGATGCGCCACCCTGACCAGGGCTCGGTGGCGGAATTTGCCGCCGCCACCCATGTGCCGGTGATCAACGGCGGCGATGGTCCCGGTGAGCACCCCAGCCAGGCACTGCTCGATTTCTATACCATCGACAAGGAGTTCAACCGGCTGGGCAAGCATCTCGGTAACGCCCATGTGCTTCTGACCGGCGATCTCAAGTACGGCCGTACCGTACATTCACTGTTCAAGCTGTTGTCGCTTTATGACCCCATGCGTTTCACCCTGGTGGCGCCGCCGGGGCTGGAGATGCCGGCGGCCCTGATTGAGCTGGTCGCCTCTCGCGGTCACCGCGTCGAGGAGCGTAGCAGTCTGGCTGACGACTACACCGATGTGGACGTGATCTACACCACACGAATACAAAAAGAGCGCTTCACGGCTGAGATGAGCGAAGGCTTCAGCCTGTCACGGGATTTCACTGTCGACCGCACTTTCCTGGACCGGCGCTGTGCACGCGACACTATTGTCATGCACCCGCTGCCCCGCGACAGCCGGCCGGATGCCAACGACCTGGATGTCGATCTCAACGGTGATTCACGCCTGGCGATCTTCCGCCAGACCGACAATGGTATCCCGGTGCGCATGGCGATCTTCGCCACCTTGCTGCAAGTGGACGACCTGATCGAGAAGGATCTGCGTCCAGTGCGCTGGTTCGTGCCGCCGCGGGTAGGCATTGATGATCCTCAGCTATAACACCGTTGACGACTGCTAGCGACCCACCCCATGCAGACACCGCCAGGCACGCTATGCTGAAAGGAGCAAGCCCTACGGCTCCCAGAGCCAATTTCCCCGAAATCGGCATAACAATAACGTGTCAGCCAGGTAACTGGCACCAAGGAGAGACGCATGACTCTGGAACGCGCATACATCTCGCTGGCAGTGTTCTATAGCGCTCTGGTGGTGATCGGCCTTATTGCCCTGTTACGCAGCGGTGGACCTGCGTGGGGGGCTTTCACGCTCGCTCTCGGCGCGTTGGCGGCGGCTGGGCTATGGGGCCAGACCCTGGGCAAGCCGATGTTGAATCCGCGCATGTGGCGTCCATTGGCGCTCATTCTGGCGGCGGGTGTACTGGTGCAGCTGTTCGCCGTCTTTACGCTGCACCCTCCCGGCAACGAGCTTACCTGGCTACTGACCGGCGCTATTTTCTCGGTTCTGCCGGCTATCTTGCTATTCCAGTATGGCAAGCGCGATCAAGAGGTTTGGGCCACCGCCGAGGAGTGTGAAGGCGGTAAGATGCTGGATGACTTGCTGACACGGCAACGCGAATTACTGCTGGAAAAACAGGAAGCTGACCGTCAGGCCACGGTCAAGCTCACGAAAGCGAACGACAACACCTATCATGCCAATGTGACCCGCATACGTGGCGAACAGGTGGAGCGTTTCAAGGAGAGTTTCACTTGCCCGGCCACCCTGGCCTTCTTCGTGCTCAAGTACACCAGCATCTCGGTGAATGATATCGCGGCCCGGCACCGTAGCGCCCAGGAACCGGGACTCACCACCTGAGTGAGTCTTGGGCTGGACACGACTACCGTCAGCGCGGTGGCAAGCCCTCCTGGTGGGCAAACCAGCCCTCCAGGATCAGCACGGCGGCAATACCGTCGACCCCGTCGTCACGGTAACTCTTGCGGGCCCGCAGTAACCCCTTCTCGTGGGCAATGGTCTTGGCTTCGCGGGTGGAGCCCCGCTCATCGAACATCTCGCAGGGTTTACCGTAGCGCCCGAACAGGCGCTTGCCGAACTTGCGTGCCCGGGTGCTCATCTCCGATTCGCTGCCGTCCATGTTGAGCGGCAGCCCAACCACAAAGAGGTCGGGCTGCCACTCTTCCACCAAACGCGTGATGACATTCCAGTCGGGTATGCCGTCACGCGCCGGCAGTGGTTCCAGCTGCCGGGCACTGGCCAGCAACGCATTACCCACCGCCACCCCGATGCGCCGGGTGCCAAAATCAAACGCCAGGATCAGTCGCTGATCCGTCATCAGGAGTGACCGGCTTCCCGCGTGATCAGGTTCAGGTCCACGCCGAGAATGCCGGCAGCGGCATTCAAGCGCTGCTCGGCGGGCAACGTGAACAGAATATCCGCATCCGCCTCGACCGTGAGCCAGGCATTCTCCTTGAGCTCCTCAGCCAGTTGGCCCGCTCCCCAGCCGGCACAGCCGAGGCACACCAGAAATGCCTTGGGACCTCGACCGGCAGCCAGTTCCAGCAAGATATCCATGGAGGTAGTCAAGGCGATATCCTCATCCACCTGAATGCTCGAGTCCCACTGGGAGCTGGAGCCGCGATGCAGAATGAAGCCCCGATCCTTGTGGGTCGGCCCGCCATAGTAAACCGGTGCATGGCGGTGCGGACTTTCCTCGCCGCCGAGTTCGAGCTGCTCGAACAGCGCGTCCAGCGTGATCTCCAGCGGCTTATTGACGATCACACCCATGGTGCCGTTCTCGTCATGGTCGCAAAGGTAGCTGAGAGTACCGGCAAAATGGGGGTCTTCCAGATGCGGCATCGCCAGCAAAAACTGATGTTTCAAGCCTAAATGTTGCACGGATACCATGAATCTCCCGATGGCGGGTAACAGGCCCTGCCGAACGCCAAAATAGTGTTCTTGCCCGAACCGCCAACGGTAGTCTGCCGTCTGATCGAGTTCGGTATGTCACAAAAATTGTACCACTTCCCCCTGTAAAGCTGATGGGAGAATCGCCTTACTTGGCACCGGATTGCGCCCGGCGCCGCTCAATGGCCTCCATCAACAAGCCGGCAATATCGGTGCCACGCTGATCATCGATCTCACGCACACAGGTGGGGCTGGTCACGTTGATTTCGGTGATGTAATCGCCGATCACATCGAGCCCGACGAACATCAGCCCTTTTTCACGAATCATTGGCTGTACCTGCTCGATCAGCCAGTAATCCCGCGCGGTCAGTTCCCGGCTAACGCCGGTACCGCCCGCCGCCAGGTTGCCGCGTGTTTCTCCTGCCATCGGCACACGGGCCAGTCCGTAGGGCACGGGCTCGCCCTCCACCAGCAGAATCCGCGTGTCGCCATCCTTGATCTCGGGGATGTAGCGCTGCGCCATGATCTGACAGCGCCCGCGCTCTGTGAGCATCTCAATAATGGCACCCAGGTTGCGCCCGTCGGGCTGTACGTGGAAGATTCCGCTACCTCCCATGCCATCCAGCGGCTTGAAGATCACATCGCCATGTTCGGCATGGAAAGCACGCAGCACCTCTTCATTGCAGGAGACCACAGTCGGTGCACAGCACTGTGGAAACTGTTGGGCAAACAGTTTTTCGTTGCACTCGAGCAAGGCCCGGGTCGGATTGACCACCAGCACGCCCTCGCGCTCGGCAAACCCCAGCAGATGGACAGCATGCAGGAATTGCGCATCCACCGGCGGGTCCTTGCGCATCAGGATAACGTCAAGTTCACCCAGCGGGCGGATCTCCGGCTCACCCAGTTCATACCAGTTGTTCGGGTCGCGAAACGCCGTCAAGTCACACATCCGGGCATGGGCACGCCCATCACGCAGATGGAGATCCTCCTGCTCCATGTAGTGCAGCGACCACCCACGCTCCTGAGCTGACCACAACATGGCCAGGGTAGTGTCTTTTTTGTAGGTAAGGTGAGCAATGTCGTCCATTACCACACCGACACGCAGGGGTTTTTGACTCATGATTTGGCTCATTCGACACCGTTTTGCAGCGAGAACTAGAATGCCCGCAGTATGACCCAGGCGACAGGCAACACCAAGCTGGCGGGGTTATTGACTGCCTGAAGAGACCAATCGTATGCCGGCTGCTTCGATGGTAATCAAGCGACGCTTGTAGAGTCGGCCAATCGCCTGCTTGAAGGCGTTCTTGCTCACTCCCAACCGCGCCTTGATCTCGGCGGCATCGCTCTTGTCGCCTAATGCCAGGTAACCGCCGCTTTCACGTAACGCCTTGAGTATCAGTTCGCCGACGACATCGAGGCGTGCCGGCCCTGGGGGCAGCAACGCAAGATCGAGCCGGCCATCATCGCGCAACCGCTTTACATGGCCCTTTACCCGCTGGCCGCGACGCAGCGGGCGAATCACATCATCACGGTACAGCAGCCCCCAGTAACGGTGGTTGACTACTGTCTTGTAGCCAAGGTCGGTGGCATCGGCAATGATCAGTTCCACTCCATCTCCCGGCGCCAGCCCCACCGCTTCATCCTGGATGAAGCGGTCGAGCTTCTGTGACGCCACCGGCCGCCCTTGCTGGTCCTCATAAAGATAGACCAGCACCCGCTTGCCCGGCGTAGGCCGGAAGCGCTGCTCGCCAAAGGGCAGCAGCACATCGCGCGGGTGCCCCCAGGCAAGAAAGGCGCCAGTTTCGTTGACCGTCACCACCTCCAGATAGGCTACCTCGCCAATCTCGGCCTTGGGAGTAGGCTGACGAGACGCACGTGGACGACGATCATGCTCGGAAAAACTCATGGCAAGCTCCACAAAGGTGTGCAGGCATTATGGCGTCTGCCGACACGGGCGCAAACGCAGCAAGGGCGCGACAGGAGAACTCGCTAAAGATCGCCGAAGCGGTATTGCAGCAGTGACAACGCCACCACTGGTGCAGTTTCGGTGCGCAGGATACGTGGACCCAGGGAGAGCGGCATAAAGTCGGCAGCCAAAGCGGTTTCGAGATCCTTCGCGGAAAGCCCACCTTCAGGACCGATCAGCAACGCTACGGAATCGGGCGCCGTTGCTTGTTCAAGTACGCCCCGAGTACCGGGATGCAGTACCAGGCGTAGTGCCTCGTTGCGCTCTGTCAGCCATTCGGCCAGTGTCATGGGAGGGTGTACGGCCGGCACCACGGCACGCCCGCACTGTTCGCAGGCGCTAGCGGCGACCGCCTGCCAGTGGGCCAGCTTCTTCGCCTCGCGCTCACCCCTGAGACGCACATCGCCATGCTCGGTATAAAGCGGTGTAATGGCGGCGACTCCCAGCTCAACGGCCTTCTGGATCGCATAATCCATGCGGTCGCCCTTGGAAATCGCCTGCCCCAGGTGCACTGCCAGCGGCGACTCGCCACCCCCCTCTTGCACCGCTTCGATACGCGCCACAACGCGCTTGCGGCCAGCCTCGACCAGTACCGCCCGGGCTTCATGCCCCGCACCATCGAACAGGCGTAGCGGTGCCCCTTCACCCAGGCGCAGTACCCGTGCCACATGGCGTGCCGCACCTTCAGGCAAAACAATGTCAGCGCCGACGCTAAGGTCGGCGCTGACATGGATACGTGGGCCTGCGGTCATCCGTTGCGACCTTACTGGGTGGTTTGCTCACCCTGCGGCTGAGCTTGCTCCGCCTCACGTTTCTTCTTCTGGGCGTAGATCGCCTCGAAGTTGACCGGCGCCAGCATCAGCGGCGGGAAGCCACCACGATTGACCAGGTTGTCGACGCACTCACGGGCGTAGGGGAACAGCATATTGGGGCAGAAGGCACCCAGGGTGTGCTCAAGCTGCGCTCCCTCGATCCCGCTGATGCGGAACAGGCCGGCCTGCTCGATCTCGGCCAGGAAGGAGGTTGTCTCCTCCTCGCTGTGACGCACCTGCGCGGTCACCTTGATCACAACTTCAAACAGGTCCTCGCCCACTTTCGTGCTGCGGGTGCCCAGATCCAGGCTCACCTTGGGCTTGAACGGCTGCTGAAAAACCGCCGGCGAGTTGGGCGCTTCGAAGGAAATATCCTTGACATAAATACGCTGAACGGCGAACTGGAGCTGCTGCTGGTTCTGCTGACCTGCGGCGCCCTGATTGCTTGCGGCACCATTCTGGCGATTCTCTTCAGCCATGGGATGAACTCCTATGCGTCATGCGTCTTGTCGGTATATGGCTTATCGGTTGGGTAAGGGTTATTTCTTGACCACTGGCAGCCCATCGGCTTGCCACTGCATCATGCCACCCTTGAGCTTGTAGACGTGTGCAAAGCCCGCCTTGGACAACTTGGCCACGGTCACGCCGGCCGACTGGCCCGTCTTGCACGCTACGATGATCGGCTTGTCCTTGACCTTTTCGAGCTCGCTCATGCGCTCGTCAAGGCGACTCTGGGGGATATTGCGCGCACTGGCAATGTGCCCAGCCTTGAAATCGCCCGCTTCCCGGGTATCCACCACCACGGCATCTTCCCGGTTGATCATCCGGGTCGCCTGCGCGGCGGTTACGCCACCGGCGGAACTGTTGCGGACTTCATAGGCGACCCAGGCGGTCAATACCACGAGAAAGGCACCCACCAGTAGCGGATGGTTCTGCACGAATTCGAACAGCTGATCGATCATGGGTCCGGCACACTCTTGGTTCGGAAATAGCGAATTTGGGTCCGGGAGCAACAGCGCTAACAAACAGGGGAGATACCCGGAAGGCGAGAGTATACACCACGGTCTCCCCTGTGGCATGGCCCAGCGCTATGCCGCCAGGACCATGACGCTCGCCCGAGCGTACGCTATGATGCCGCAAGTCAACGCCTTGAGGTTCGTACTCCATGACGACTCCCCCACGCCCTGTCGCCCTGATCATACTTGATGGCTACGGTCACAACCCCGACCCGGCCAACAACGCCGTCGCCGCTGCACGCACCCCCAATATGGACCAGCTGTGGCAAGCGCGCCCCCATGCCCTGTTGCACACCGACGGCAAGCATGTGGGCCTGCCCGAGGGACAGATGGGCAACTCCGAAGTGGGACACATGAACCTGGGAGCGGGACGGGTGGTGTACCAGGAGCTGACCCGGATCTCCAAGGCGATCGATGAAGGTGAACTCGACACCATCGCC
>DXFC01000254.1 GCA_019114645.1 Candidatus Halomonas stercoripullorum | reverse complement strand
TGATTGTCCTCAACGATGGAGTGGCGAATGTAACCTGAAAGCTTCTGATACGCCGCCAGCATGGCACGCTTGCCGCGTAGCGCCCGGGGTACGATAAAGCTTTTGTTGAGCCGCATCAGGTCGTTGACGTAGGGCTTTTTCAGCAGGTTGTCGCCAATGGCGATGCGTACCGTGTTGCGCCCTACCTGGTGCAGGGCGAAATTGACGAAGGCCGGGTCCAGCGAGATATCCCGGTGGTTGCCAATGAACAGATAGGCGGTATCCGGATCGAGCTTTTCCAGCCCCTCGATACGGAAGTGATCCGTCGAGGTGCGAATCATGTGTTCCATATAGTCCGCCACACGGAGCTGAAACTCATGCACGCTGTTAACGCCACGGGCCTGTCGGCGAATTGCCAGCGAAGCCAGCCCACGGGCCAGCCACGGCAGCGCCCGGCTCAAGCGTGGCAGGCGGTAAAGGGTCAGGGCATCGAGCAGCTCGCGATTGTTGGCGAGCTTGGCCAGTACGGCGGCGACTTCGTCGTCGTGGTAAGGACGAATGTCAGCCCACGGGTCGGTGGGTGATGGCTGTGAAAGAGGTGGCGTGGTTTTTTTCATGTAGCGGGTCCGGCAGCCGGATTGGCTTCGCCACCCAGCCATTCAATCAGTCGTTCAATCTCTTCTGCCAGGGCCTCCGACATCAGCATGAAATCGGCTTCCAGGCGTACCAGGGCGTCGCCATCATCTTCGACTTCATTGGCGGCGTCGATCAAGGCATCACTGAAGCGCAGCGACTTTAGCGTCAGGTCGTCATGCAGCACATAAGACAGGCGGCCTTCGCTCTCCACGGCGAGCCGGCTGGCTTGGCGGCCACTGGCCAGCAACTGCTGGATCTCGTCGCTGTCGAGATCCACCTGGCGGGCGCGCAGCACCCCATCGTCGCCTTTGGCCTTGAGCTCCACCTGGTCTCCCAGCTGCAGGCTGGCGGGGCGTGAGTTCTCGTCAGCCAGCCACTGGGTCATGGCACGCATGGGCAGAGTCTGGGTCGCCAGCGGCGTGACCTTGAGGCTGCCCAGGGTTTCACGCAGCAGATCAAGGGCTTCTTCGGCGCGTTTGCGCGAGCTGGTGTTTACCGCGATCAGGTGGCGTCGGGTATCCCACCACAGGTCAACTTTTTGAGTGCGCACAAAAGCACGGGGCAGCAGCTCTTCGTAAATCTGCTCCTTCAGTTCCTGCTTCTCCTGGCGGCGCAGCTTGCGCCCCTCTTGCGCTTCGATATCGGCGCTACGCTCTTCCAGCTCTTCACGCACCACACTGGCTGGCAGCAGGCGCTCATAACGCAGCAGCGTCATCAGGCGCTGGCCCTGCATTTCATGCAGCAAGGCGGTACCGGCGCGTCCTGCCGGCGGACACCAGCCGACTCGTCGTGCCTCCTGACTGCCGGGCGAACGGGCCACCTGCCCGGCCAGCGCCGCTTCCAGATCGGACGCTGGAATTGTCGCGCTGTCATGCAGACGGTAAAGGTGCAAGTGCTTGAACCACATAGAGCATTCTCTGAGCGTAAAGGGGGCATATTATGGCGGAGCCAGTGCAGGGGTGCCAGTGGCAGCAAAAGTTTGGTAGTTTAAAACTTTCGTTTGAATATCAAGGAGAGTTTTACATGGATCAGCGTATCTCCCGCGTCGCCATGCGGGTGCGCGGCTACCATCTGGATGGTTATGGCCACGTTAACAACGCACGCTACCTGGAATTCCTCGAAGAGGGGCGCTGGGGATATTTCGATGATCGACCCGCGCTTGGCCGCCACTTTGCCACCGGCAACCCGGCGCTGGTCGCGGTCAACCTCAACATCAACTACCGCCAGGCAGCGGTAGCCGGCGACGATCTGGAAGTGCTTACCCGGATTTGTGCCGTGGGCGGCAAAAGCGCACGCATGCTGCAGGAAATCTGGCGGATAGGTGACGGCAAGCTGGTTGCCGACGCCACCCTCACTTTCGTGCTGCTCGATGTTCGCACCCAGCAGGCCCTGGCGATAGAGGGCGAGATTCGCCAGGCGCTGGAGCCGCTGGTTTTGCCTAAAGAGGAGTGAGCCGCACTGCCGATGCGCTGCCCTTGTGGTGTCCACGGTGGTATACTGGCAGGCTGAAATGACGCGCCGGATATGACGCGTCACCTCTTGCAGCGCAAAGGATTCGACAACCCATGGGTGACATCGCCAGAGATATCCTGCCAGTCAATATCGAGGACGAACTGAAGCAGTCCTACCTCGACTACGCCATGAGCGTGATCATCGGTCGTGCACTGCCCGACGTGCGCGACGGCCTCAAGCCGGTGCATCGACGTGTGCTCTTCGCCATGCACGAACTCGGCAACGACTGGAACAAGGCCTACAAGAAATCAGCCCGTGTGGTGGGCGATGTCATCGGTAAATATCACCCTCACGGTGATATCGCGGTCTACGACACCATCGTGCGCATGGCCCAGGACTTCTCCATGCGCCACGTGCTGGTCGATGGCCAGGGCAACTTCGGCTCTATCGATGGTGACAGCGCCGCCGCCATGCGTTACACCGAGGTGCGCATGGCCAAACTCTCCCAGGAGCTGCTGGCCGATCTGGAGAAGGATACCGTCGACTGGGTCGACAACTACGACGGTAGCGAGCGCATTCCCGAAGTACTGCCCACCAAGGTTCCCAATCTGCTGATCAACGGCTCCTCGGGAATCGCCGTGGGCATGGCGACCAACATACCGCCGCACAACATGAACGAAGTGATCAACGCCTGTCTGGCGCTGATCGACGACTACACCCTCACCATCGACGATCTGATGGAGCACATCACCGGCCCTGATTTCCCCACTGCGGGCATCATCAACGGCCGTGCCGGTATCGTCGAGGCATACCGTACCGGTCGTGGGCGCATCTATGTGCGGGCGCTTCACCACATCGAGCATGATGAAAAGACGGGCCGCGATCACATCATCATCACCGAGCTGCCGTATCAGGTTAACAAGGCGCGGTTGATCGAAAAAATCGCCGAGCTGGTCAAAGAGAAGAAGATTGAAGGTATCGCCGAGCTACGCGACGAGTCCGACAAGGACGGCCTGCGCGTAGTGATCGAGAGTAAGCGTGGCGAATCCGGCGAGGTGATCATCAACAACCTCTTCGCCCAGACCCAGCTGCAGAACGTTTTCGGCATCAACATGGTGGCCATCGAAAACGGCCAGCCCAAGATTCTCAACCTCAAGGAGATCCTTGAGGCGTTTATTCGTCACCGTCGTGAAGTTGTCACCCGGCGCACCCTCTACGAGCTGAGAAAAGCCCGCGAACGTGGCCATATTCTTGAAGGCCTGGCGGTGGCGATCTCCAACATCGACGAGGTGATCGAACTGATCAAGGCCTCGCCGAACGCCGCCGAAGCCAGAGAAAAGCTGATCGAGAGGGTATGGCAGCCGGGGCAGGTCACGTCCATGCTCGAGCGTGCCGGGGCCACCTCGTGCAAGCCCGAAGACCTGGAAGAGGGCTTTGGCCTCAACGTGACGGGTTCCGAGTACCGTCTGTCGCCGGCCCAGGCACAGGCCATTCTCGAGCTGCGCTTGCACCGCCTGACCGGCCTTGAAACCGAGAAGCTGCTCGACGAATACCTGGTCATTCTCGAGCGTATTGCCGAGCTGACCGAGATTCTCGCTTCCAGCGAGCGCCTGCTGGAAGTCATCCGGGAAGAGCTGATCGCCGTGCGTGACCAGTACGGTGACGAGCGGCGTACCGAAATCCAGGCCAGCCACCTCGACCTCTCCATGGAGGACCTGATCGCCGAAGAGGACATGGTGGTTACCGTCTCGCGTACCGGCTACGCCAAGACCCAGCCGCTCTCCGACTATCAGGCCCAGCGCCGTGGCGGACGCGGCAAGTCGGCCACCGCCATGAAAGACGAAGATGTCATTGAGCATCTGCTGGTGGCCTCCACCCACGACACCGTGCTGCTCTTCTCCAACAAGGGCAAGGTTTACTGGCTCAAGGTTTACGAGATGCCGGTGGCCAGCCGTGGCTCGCGTGGCAAACCGCTGGTCAACATGCTGCCGCTGGAGGAAGGCGAAGACATCAACGCCATCCTGCCGGTGCGCGACTACAGCCCCGACTGCTACATCTTCTTTGCCACCGCCAAGGGTACGGTCAAGCGCACCAGCCTTGACCAGTTCTCGCGGCCGCGCAGCGTGGGCCTGATCGCCATCGACATTGAAGAGGGCGATCGCCTGATCGGTGCCGCTATTACGTCCGGCAACGATCACGTCATGCTGCTCTCGTCCAACGGCAAGGCGATTCGTTTTGAGGAGACCGATGTGCGCTCCATGGGCCGTACCGCCCGTGGTGTACGCGGCATGCGCCTGCTCGACGGTGCCGAAGTCATTAGCCTGATCATTCCCCAGAGCCAGCTGATCGACGCGGATGCCGACGCCGAAAGCGAGGCGGAGGGTGAAGAGGGCGCCGCTCAAGAAAATGGCAACGACGGCCAGATCTACATCCTCACCGCCTCCGAGAACGGCTACGGCAAGCGCACCCGGCTGGAAGAGTTCCCGCTGCGCGGGCGCGGCGGCCAGGGCGTCATCGCCATGCAAACCAGCGAGCGCAATGGCGGCCTCGTCGCGGCGATGCAGGTCTACACCGCCGACGAGATGATGCTGATTACCGACCGCGGCACCCTGGTACGCACCCGGGTGGAAGAAGTCTCGGTCACCTCGCGCAACACCCAGGGCGTGATGCTGATTCGTCTGGGTAACGACGAAAAACTGGTCAAGACCGTTCGCATCGACGAACCGGACGAGGACGAGACGCTGGCAGAAGACGCCGGGCTGAATGAAGATGGCGAGTCGCCTGAAACAGGTGAGGAAGAATAAGCCACGGCAGCTGCACTGGTTTGTAGGAGACCGGCTCTGCCCAGGGTGGGGTAGCTCACCACCGCAGCAGCTGCACGGGTTTGTAGGAGACCGGCTCTGCCGAGCGAAC
>DXFC01000253.1 GCA_019114645.1 Candidatus Halomonas stercoripullorum | reverse complement strand
TACCTCGGCATAGCATTTTTCGTGGTCGCAAATGTTGTAGATGTACACCTTGCGCCGCTTGCAGTCCTTGATGCCATCGGCAATGATGCAGATGTTGGTCTTGCCCTTGGTACGCGGGCCCAGCGAGGCCGGGTCGGGCAGTACCGCCTTGAGAAACTGCAGGGGCGAGATCTCGCAATCGCCCACCTTTATCGGTTCAATGCTGGTCATGCCGACGTTCTCCAGCACCTTCAGGTGAGTGATATACTTTTCCGAGAAGGTCATCCAGAAACGAATCCGCTCCAGTCCCTTGATGTTCTTGCTGAGTGATTCGAGCTCTTCATGGTAGAGCAGGTAGATATCCTTCTCGCCGATGCCATCGAAGTCGAACTTGCGCTTCTCGGCCAGCGGCGGAGTCTCTACCCACTCCCCTTTCTCCCAGTAGCGGCCATTCGCGGTAATCTCGCGAATATTGATCTCGGGGTTGAAGTTGGTGGCAAAGGGGTAGCCATGATCGCCGCCGTTGGCATCGAGAATATCGATGCGGTGAATTTCGTCGAACAGGTTCTTCTGCGCGTAGGCGCAGTAAATATTGGTCATGCCGGGGTCGAAGCCGCAGCCCAGGGTGGCCATGTTGCCCGCCTTGGCATAGCGGTCATGGAAGGCCCACTGCTCCTTGTACTCGAACTTGGCCTCGTCCGGGTGTTCGTAATTGGCAGTATCGAGGTAGGGCACACCGGTACGCAGGCACGCTTCCATGATGGTCAGGTCCTGGTAGGGCAGTGCCACATGAATCAGTACGTCGGGCTGGAACGACTCAATCAGGGCGACCAGTGCCTCGACATCGTCGGCATCCACCTGCGCGGTCTGTATGGAACGTGGCAACTGGGCGGCAATGGCTTTGCACTTCTCTTCATTGCGGCTGGCTAGCATGATTTCGCTGAACACTTGGGGATGCTGGGCGCACTTGTGGGTAACGACACCGCCGACGCCACCAGCGCCGATAATCAGGACTTTGCTCATGGGCCTCTCGAATCCAGATCGGGAATGTCTTTGAAAGGGTAGGGGCTTATCGGATATTCGGCCATCTCTTCGCTCGCGCCCGATCCCGCCCCGGTTATGCATACTGCGCGCAGATAATGAGGCCGCGTGCGGCGGGGAGCAAGCAATTTTCTCAACTTTTATTAGACGAAAGTCAAGTGGTGTTGATACTACGCCAAGAGGCACGTCTCATTCATATGTCCATAACTCAAGTTAATTGGAATTTATATAAGTATGTGGTTTAGTAAAAATCTGCCGCACACGCAGATAATCGTGCAGGGGGGCTCAAACGATTCCTTTAATTTGGAGAGATCAGCGTGACGTTACTCGATACAGTCGTGTTTCGGGCGCTTGCCCGCCAAGCGGCGCTGACAGCGGACGACAAGGCGCTGTTGCTGGGTCTGGAGCTTAACCCCAAGCGAGTCACATCGGGGGAAGTGCTGTGGCAGGAAAGGACACCAGTGGATGCGTTCTACGTCGTCAAGGAGGGCTGGGTCTGCTCTTATCGCAACATGGGCAACGGTACGGCGCAGATCCTCAAGTTCTACCTGCCGGGTGATATCGTCGGTTTGCGTGACTTCGGGTTTTCCCAACGGCTGGCCAGCGTCAGCATGATCAATGATGGGGTGATCAGCTCCTTCACCTACCGTCAGCTGTTTGAGCTTTTTGGCCATTCGCGCAGTCTGGCGGTTGGCATTACCGCCATGGCCGCACGCCAGCAGGCGATGCTCTCGGAACGACTGGTTTACATGGGTCGCTGCGACGCCCATGAACGGTTGGCGCATTTTCTCTATGAGCTTTATTTGCGCCTCGACAGGATTGGTGCCGTAACCGACGGAGAATTTACGCTGCCGCTCTCCCAAGAGCAGATTGGCGATGCGCTGGGGCTGAGCTCGGTACACGTGAGCCGAACCTTTTCCATGCTGCGCGATCAGGGCCTGGTGCAACGCGAGCGCCAGCATGTGCGACTACCTGACCCCGAAGGGCTGGCGCGGCTGGCCGAATTCAATAATACCTATCTGGATGAGTCCCTGTCGGCGGCTTTTCAGAGCTTTGCTTGATAAGCTCAGGGTGGGCGTGGCTTCTGTTTGCAAAAGCTGGCCACGCTATGTCCAATGCTGACCAACCATGCCCTATGAAACGAAAAAAGCACCCGTAGGTGCTTGATTCGTATGGCTAGTTGGTGGAGGCGGCGGGAATTGAACCCGCGTCCGCCAGCACTCGCTCGTCGGCTCTACATGCTTAGGTCCGTTTTTTGATTTAACGCGACTGGCTCCAACGGGCAGGATCCAGCCAACGCGATTCCTCTAAGATTTAGCGCTTGATGAGAGGACACCATCAACCGCGATCCCATCAGCTTGCGCTCATATCCCCGCCGTGATGAATGGGCACATCACTTTGGGGCCGGACTAGAAGCTAACAGCGATTAAGCTGCCAGCGCGCCCTGAGCGTAGTTGTCGTCGTTTGCGACTATTAAGTCGTGATGTTGGATTTACGAGATACATCACGCTCTCGGCATGCACCTAGGAGGTTGTCACCGGCGTCGAAGCCATGTCGCCCCCGTAGCAAACCCATCATACCGCATGGGTACCATTATGACACCTGCTGCTGGTCGAAGTTCCTGCGTTTTCTTGTTTATTGACGATTTTGGCGCTGGCAGGCCACAGGTGCCCTATACAGCCAGGTATCAGACCCTTCAGGCCTTGGTATGTTCCCGCATGATACGGCCTTTCTGACGCTGCCAGTCGCGATCTTTCTCGGTGGCGCGCTTGTCATGCAGCTTTTTGCCCGTTACCAGTGCCAACTCGCACTTCACCTTGTTGCCCTTCCAGTAGAGCTTGAGCGGCACACAGGTGTGTCCCTTCTCCTGGGAGCGGGAGAAGATCTTGGCGATCTCCTTCTTGTGCAGCAACAGCTTGCGGGTTCGCGAAGGGTCGGCGATCTCGTGCGTGCTGGCGGTATTGAGCGGCGTGATGTGGCTGCCAAGCAGCCAGGCTTCGCCATCCTTCACCAGGATATAGGTATCGGTGAGCTGGGCTTTGCCCGCGCGTAAGCTCTTTACCTCCCAGCCGGCCAGCACCAAGCCGGCCTCGAAGGTCTCGTCGATGTGATACTCGAAGCGAGCCTTCTTGTTCTGAGCGATGACACTGCTGCCGGGCCCTTTGCCCTTGCCTTTCTTGTTGGCCATGAAACCTCGTATCGCGTTCTTCTGTCGGCGTGCTCCCTTCGATATGAGGGGAAGCGTGTTACCATTCAAGGCATGCCTGATCCGTTCATGATACGCCTTGGGCACTGTGAAGTCAGCGGAGAGCTTAATGCCAACGGTTAACCGGTCCGCCCTGGTGCGGCACACTCCCGAGAATATGTTCGAACTGGTCAATGACTTCGAGCGTTATCCTGAGTTTTTGCCTGGCTGTCGCCGGGCACGGCTGATCGAGCGTGATGAAGCGCACTTGATTGGCGAAATGACCCTGGGGCGCGCGGGTATCGAGCAAAGCTTCACTACCCGTAACGACCTTATCGAACCTGAGCGCATCGAGATGTCGCTGATCAGCGGTCCTTTCAAGCGTTTGCGTGGACGCTGGTTATTCTTGCCGATGGGCGATGGTGCCTGCAAGGTATGCCTTGAGCTGGAGTTCGAATTTGCCAACCGGCTGCTGGGTATGGCCTTCGGCAAGTTGTTTCAGCAGGTGGCAGGACAGCTGGTCGATGCCTTTACCCGCCGGGCCGATGAGCTGTATGGCCGCTGAGCCGTTAATCCAGGTGGAGGTGGCCTATGCATTGCCCGAGCGGCAGTGCATCGTGCCGCTCCATGTGCCCTTGGGCACGACGGCACGGCAGGCGGTGATGCTGGCCGGGCTTGAGCGCCACTTTCCTGAGCTGCCGCCGGCAAGGTTTCACGAGGCGGATTTGGGGATTTTCGGTGCGCGTCTGCGTGACCCGGACGCGCACCGGTTGCGCGCGGGTGATCGTGTCGAGGTCTATCGCCCGCTTGAGATTGATCCCAAGCAGGCACGCGCCCAGCGTGCTGCACACGCTGGGCGGTAGGGAGTTACGCTTCAGTGGCTAACTACATTTCCAGTGGTTCAGTACCGGCTGGTTCGCCGCCCTGGGGCAGGGTGCCGCCGGCGTCAGGCGCCGAACGAGGCGCCGCTTCCGGCTGGGTGCCCGGTAACACACCCATGGGCGTGGTTCCTTCCACCGCAGGGCCAATATTATCCTGAGCGCGTAGCGGGATGTCCTGTGACAGATCACCCTGATGCTGGATATCGACCAGCTGATCACCGGCAAAGGTCAGTGTGACCCGGCGCTGCTGAACGTCGCCGTAGGCCTCATCCAGGCGGAACACATAGTCCCACTGGCTGGCGTCGAAAGGTGCTTCCAGTAGGGGGCGGCCCATTACGTTGATGACCTGGCTGCGGCTCATGCCGGGCTGGAGCTGCC
>DXFC01000252.1 GCA_019114645.1 Candidatus Halomonas stercoripullorum | reverse complement strand
CAACACAAAAGATGAAGAAGAGCGCTGCCTCGGCAGCCACGCCGGAGGGCTCTTGAGTGGCTCACATTGTACCAGTCTCGTACGTCACTTGGTGTGTCATGACAATGCAACGCTTGAAAGGGCAGCCTATGATGTCCATGTATAAGCACATGGATCAAATGTAATAACCGTGACAGGAGGCCACCCCTATGAGCCGCAATGAGATGCCGGATACCCTGCAGTCCCTGGAGGCCGGCGGCACGACCTATCACTACTACAGTCTACCCAAGGCGGCTGAAGCGCTGGGCAATATCGATCGCCTGCCAAAAACGCTAAAGATATTACTGGAAAACCAATTACGCTACGCCAACGAGCCGAGCGTGGCGCGCGAGGACCTGCAAGCCCTGGTCGACTGGCAACAGAGCGGCCGTTCCAGCCGCGAGATTGGCTATCGCCCTGCCCGGGTGCTGATGCAGGACTTCACCGGCGTCCCCGGCGTCGTGGATCTCGCCTCCATGCGCGCTGCGGTGGAAAAGCTTGGTGAAGACCCGTCGCGGATCAACCCCCTGTCACCGGTGGACCTGGTCATCGACCACTCGGTAATGGTCGACAAGTTCGGTAACCCCACTGCATTTCACGATAACGTCGCCATCGAGATGGAGCGCAACCGCGAGCGCTACGAGTTCCTGCGCTGGGGCCAGGACGCTTTTGACAATTTCCGTGTCGTACCACCCGGCACCGGCATCTGCCACCAGGTCAACCTCGAATATCTCGGCCGTACAGTGTGGACCAAGCAGGAGGATGGCAAGACCTTCGCCTACCCCGACACCCTGGTGGGTACCGACTCCCACACCACCATGATCAATGGCCTTGGCGTACTTGGCTGGGGGGTAGGCGGCATCGAGGCCGAGGCAGCCATGCTCGGCCAGCCGGTATCGATGCTGATACCCGAAGTCGTGGGCTTCAAGCTCACCGGGAAGCTTAAAGAGGGCATCACCGCTACCGACCTGGTCCTGACGGTCACCGAGATGCTGCGCAAGCGCGGTGTAGTCGGCAAGTTCGTTGAATACTATGGTGACGGCCTGGCCGACCTGCCCCTGGCCGACCGTGCCACCATCGCCAACATGGCACCCGAATACGGCGCCACCTGTGGTTTCTTCCCGGTAGATGACGAAACCCTCGCTTATCTACGCCTGACCGGCCGTGACGAAGCGCAGATCGCTCTCGTCGAAGCCTACTGCAAGGCCCAGGGACTATGGCGCGAGCCCGGCGCCGAGCCGGTCTTCAGCGACAGCTTGCATCTCGACCTTGGCGATGTCGAAGCCAGTCTCGCCGGTCCCAAGCGGCCGCAGGATCGTGTCGCCCTACGGGACATGCAAACCACCTTCGAGGAGTTCCTGGCGGGGGAAGGCAAAACCAGAGCACCAGGCAGCGAAGAGCAGGGGCGCCTGCTCTCCGAGGGAGGCCAGACGGCTGTCGGCGTACACGAAAGCTACGAGCACCATGACAGCCGCAACATCGAGCTTGACGGCAACCGGTTCATGCTCAACCCCGGCGCCGTGGTCATCGCTGCCATTACCTCCTGTACCAATACTTCCAACCCCAGTGTGATGCTGGCGGCCGGTCTGCTAGCACGCAACGCCCGCGCCAAAGGGCTGACCACCCAACCATGGGTCAAGACCTCGCTGGCCCCCGGCTCCAAGGTGGTCACCGAATACCTGGCGGCGGCAGGCGTGCAGGATGACCTGGACGCGCTAGGCTTCCATCTGGTGGGGTATGGCTGCACCACCTGTATCGGCAACTCCGGTCCGCTGCCGCCGCCAATCGAAGCGGCTATCGAAGAGAGCGACCTCACCGTGGCTGCGGTGCTCTCCGGTAACCGCAACTTCGAAGGGCGCATTCATCCGCTGACAAAGACCAACTGGCTGGCTTCGCCACCGCTGGTAGTCGCCTATGCCCTGGCTGGTAACGTCCGCCTCGACCTGACCCGGGATCCGCTGGGCGAGGATCAAAACGGCAATCCGGTCTATCTCAAGGACATCTGGCCTTCCCAAGCGGATATCGCCGCTGCGGTGGAGAAGGTCAAGACCGACATGTACCGCAAAGAGTACGCCGCCGTTTTCGATGGCGACGAGATCTGGCAAGCCCTCCAGGTTCCCCAAAGCCAGGTCTACGAGTGGTCGCCCTCCTCGACCTATATTCAGCATCCGCCCTTCTTCGAAGGCATGCGCCGCGACCCCGATCCTATCGAAGATGTGAAAGATGCGCATATCCTCGCGCTGCTGGGCGACTCGGTAACCACCGACCACATCTCGCCGGCAGGTTCGATCAAGCCTGACAGCCCCGCCGGGCGCTATCTGCAGGAGCGCGGCATCAAGCCGGTGGACTTCAACTCCTATGGCTCACGGCGTGGCAACCACGAAGTGATGATGCGCGGCACCTTTGCCAACGTACGCATCCGCAACGAGATGCTCGACGGCGTGATTGGTGGCGAAACCCGCCATGTGCCCACGGGCGAGCAAATGTCGATCTATGATGCGGCGATGAAATACCAGCAACAAGGCACGCCGCTGGTGGTAATCGCCGGCAAGGAGTACGGCACCGGCTCGTCCCGCGACTGGGCCGCCAAGGGGACACGCCTGCTCGGCGTGCGTGCGGTACTGGCCGAGTCCTACGAACGCATCCACCGCTCCAACCTGATCGGCATGGGCGTGGTACCGCTACAGTTCCCGGCAGGCGAAAACCGCAAGACCCTGGGCCTGACCGGCGACGAAACCATCTCCATCGAGGGGCTGGCCAACCTCACACCGGGCAGCAAGGTCGTGGTCACGGTGAAAAGCGCCAAAGGCGAGAAGCGCATCGAGGCATTGTGCCGTATCGACACCATTAATGAGCTGGAGTACTACCGTCACGACGGCATCCTGCACTATGTGCTACGCCGGATGATCGGTGCGGTGTAATACACAAGGGCTCGAAGGCACGAGCCCCGCCATGGCGGGGCTCGCTGTCACTACACACCCAGTCGGCCGCCTAAACAGCGCGGCGCCTATAACTGCGATACTCCGGCGTCCAGCAATTACGCTCGATCGTCTCGCGCAACTTGATCCCGTCGGTACTCAAGGCAACCCCCTCTTGCTGGGCCTGTGCGGCAACATCGAAGGCGATTGCCTTGGAGAGTTCGCGAATCTGCGCCAATGGCGGCAGCAGCGCGCCCTCGCCCTGTTTCACCAGCGGCGCTTCACGGGCCAGCGCCCGGGAAGCCGACATCAGCATGGTGTCGGTAACACGTCTGGCACCACTGGCAACCACCCCCAAGCCAATCCCGGGGAAAATATAAGCGTTGTTGCACTGGGCAATGGGATAGGTCTTGCCGTCATGCACCACCGGCTCAAAGGGACTGCCGGTCGCGACCAGAGCCTGGCCGTCGGTCCAGTGCAGCAGGTCTGCAGGAGTTGCTTCCACACGCGACGTAGGGTTGGAGAGCGGCATGATCACGGGGCGCTCACAGTTGGCATGCATGACACGTACAACTTCTTCAGTGAAGAGCCCCGGCTGACCGGAAACCCCGATCAGTACTGTCGGCTTGACGTTACCTACTACCTCCAGCAACGACTGGTTATGCCAACCCTCGGTGACGGCAGGATCGTGCGCCAGGCGGCGCTGGAAATCGAGTAGCCACGTCTGATCACTGGTTACCAGGCCCTCACGGTCCACCATGAAGACGCGCCGCCGGGCCTCGCTTTCGGTCAACCCTTCCGCCTGCATCGCCAACACCACCTGCTCGGCAATGCCGCAACCGGCGGAGCCGGCACCCACGAACACCACCCGCTGGTGGGCAATGGTTTCGCCACGTGCCTGACAAGCCGCCATCAAGGTACCTACCGCAACCGCCGCTGTGCCCTGCACGTCGTCATTGAAGCAGCATAGCTCGTCACGATAGCGCTCCAGCAGGGGCACGGCATTCGCCTGGGCGAAGTCCTCGAACTGCAGCAAGACATCGGGCCAGCGCCGTTTCACTGCGGCAATGAAGTCATCCAGGAAGGCGTCATACTCTTCCTGGGAGATACGTGGATGGCGCCAGCCCATGTACATGGGGTCATCCAGCAGTGTCTGGTTATTGGTCCCGACATCAAGGGTGATCGGCAGCGTATAGGCCGGACTGATGCTGCCGCAAGCGGTATAAAGCGCCAGCTTGCCAATGGGAATGCCCATGCCGCCGATTCCCTGGTCACCCAGGCCGAGAATACGCTCGCCGTCGGTCACCACCAACACCTTGATCTTGTCTTTGGTGACACTGTGCAGGATATCGTCGATGTGGTCACGGTCCGGGTAGCTGATAAATAGACCACGATGACTCCGGTAGATACTGGAGAACTCCTGGCAGGCCTGCCCCACGGTGGGGGTGTAGATAATCGGCAGCATTTCTTCGAGGTGCTGCATGACCACGTGGTAGTACAGGGTCTCGTTATCATCCTGGATCGCACGCAGATGAATATGGCGGTCCAGATCACTGTGACACTGCTGATACTGGTGGTAGACCCGCTCCGCCTGCTCCTCGATGGACTCCACATTCTCCGGTAGCAAGCCGATGAGGTTGAATTCGATCCGCTCCTCACGGGTGAAGGCACTGCCCTTGTTGAGCAGCGGCACTTCCAGCAGCGCAGGGCCCGCATACGGAATATAAAGGGGACGTTTACTTTCGGTGGACATCTCTGATCTCGATACGGTGACTGGAATCCGGGCCGTGGTGAAGCGCTCTGCTGGCGCTTTTAACTAACTCTAACATGCCTCCGCCATCGCGGCGCGGCCTCAACTCAACTCGATTGGCTGTCCCTTGCGCTTTGGGTCGCCAAAAAATAGCGGCCGCAGCCGTACACCAAACACATTGCCGGCAAAACCCGCTATCAGCCATAGCCAACCGTGCAGACTGCCGGAGGCAATGCCACTGAAATAGGCACCGATATTGCAGCCAAACGCCAACCTGGCACCATAGCCCAGCATCAACCCACCGATTACCGCCGCCATGACAGAGCCAAGCGGAATACGCAAAGAGGGAGCGAAGCGACCGGCCAGGGTGGCAGCCGCCATGGCGCCCAGGATGATGCCTACATTCATTACCGTGGTGATGTCACTCCACACACTGGCCTGAAGCGCTGCGGCATTGCCCGGGGCTTGCCAATAGCCCCACTGGCTCACATCCCCGCCGATCAATTCATATACCTTGGCGCCCCACAGGGCAAAAGCCGACGTAATGCCCCAGGGCCGGCCGGCCAGGGCCAGGGTGGCAAAGTTGAGCAACGCCAGTGCCACCGCCCCCATCAGCAGCGGCCACGGCCCGGTCAGCCAGCGGCTGTCACGCAGATTGAAGCGCGGAGTCTCTTCAAGCTGCCCATGGCGGCGCTTCTCCATCATCACCGTAAACGCTGCAATCGCAATAAACAGCGCCAGGCTTACGACGATTCCGCCGCCCGCACCGAACACACTCACCAGTGAGACCGGCTCGAAGGCCGGCAACGCCATCCACCAGGAGAAGTGGGCACTGCCGATCACCGATCCAACGATAAAGAAGATCAGGGTAATCATCATGCGTGCATTGCCACCACCGGCAGTGAACAGCGTACCCGAAGCACAACCGCCGCCCAGCTGCATGCCGATCCCGAACAGAAAGGCCCCGAACACGACCGATACCCCAAGCGGAGCAAAGTTGCCCCGCACCTCGGTCCCAAACAGGGTGCCAGCGTCCAGTGCGGGGAAAAACAGCAGCACAGCGATGGCCAACATCACCATCTGTGCACGCAGGCCGCGCCCCCTGCGCTCCTTGATAAAGATCCGCCATGAGGAAGTAAAACCAAAAGCCGCATGGTAGAGCGT
>DXFC01000251.1 GCA_019114645.1 Candidatus Halomonas stercoripullorum | reverse complement strand
TAAGCGTTACGTTGCTGCTGCGACTGCGCGGCGCTTGCGTAGTGGTAGGTCAAGCCCAGTCCGCCGGCGATCCCAATCAGCGCCATGCCCGCCAGGGCAAGGCCAAAATCACGGCGCCGCCGCTCACGCTGCCGCTCGCGCCAGGGAAGAAGATTGATCTCGACACTCATGCCGGGGTCCTCATGGCAAGGCCACAGGCACCCAGCAGACTTGGTGCGGTGCTGGCCAGGCTCTGCCTGTCCACCCGGGCTGCACTACGCATCTCTTCCAGGGGATTGGCCACCGTCACGGGCATGTCGCACACCTTGGTCAGGTGCTCGGCGAGACCCCGAACAGCACTTGAACCACCCACCAGCACCATCTGCTTGACGGCATACGGACGACCGGCGGTGTAGTAAAGCTGCAACGAACGTGCAACCTGCTCCGCCAAGGTGGCGATAAAAGGTGTCAGCACCTGAGCGGGATAGTCTTCGGGCAGACTATCTTCCCGCTTGGCCATTTCCGCCGCTTCCAGCGTCAAGCCATAGCGCTCGCTAATTGTCTCGGTGAGCTGCTGCCCCCCAACGGCATTGTCGCGGCTATAGATGAGGCTACCGCCATACAGGACATGCAAGACACTTTGGCTGGCACCGATATCAACCAGCGCAACCGCTTCATCAGCCGTTGCCGCAGGCGCAAGCAGCGGCGCCAGTAATGCAAAAGCCCGCTCGATGGCAAAGGTTTCGACATCAACTACCGCCGGCACCAGACCGGCCCGGGCCAGGATGGCACTGCGCTGCTCAACGTCCTGTTGGCGACAGGCAACCAGCAGTATCTCCTGCTGACCATCAGAGTCCTCACCACGAGCAAGACGCTGGAAGTCGAATGCAACTTCGCTGAACGGAAAGGGAATATGCTTGTCTGACTCAAGCTGTATACGCACTTCGATCTCGGCATCGCTGAGTCCGGCAGGAAGCGTCAGACGCTTGGTAATCGCAGCACTCGACGGTACCATCGCCACCGCCTGGCGCGTCTTGGGTCGTAACCTGCCCAGAGCAGCTCCCAGCCCGCTGACCACCTCGTCAATGTCGCTGATGCGGCGCTCGACTACGGCACCTTGGCGAAGGGGTTCGACAGTGTAGTTTTCGATCTGGAATTGAGTGCCGATGCGGCTAAGCTCAACCAGCTTGACGGCAGTAGAGCTGATATCGACGCCAACCAGCGCTCTGCTTGAGGGTTTGAATCGCAGCAATGCTCGTTCCTTGAGTCTTGAGTTCTTGCGCCCTGGTGTCTTTTTTGCTTGCGCACGCTTGACGCACGCTCATGGATGTCGAACGAGTCTGATATCCTTATATGCAGACTGTTTTCGACAAAAAGACACATTCACAAACAAGGCTGAGGTTACATGATGCCTGGCCAAGTAACACAATGTTGTCAGCAACGGCGTGTCAACGCTGGTGACAACGCTCAGGTTCCATATAATGTCCAGGCAAATACAGGCACATTTTGACAGCCGCTTTAGGCAGGCTTCCTGTCACGCCTTCTTTCACGTTCTCACCACGGATAATGCGCCTTCATGAAGTGGATCAAGACTCTGGTGTTCTCGGGCTTCTGGTTGCTGCTGGCACTGTGCGCAGCTGCCCTACTCAGTGTGGCCGGCGCGGCGTTGTATTTTGCGCCGGGTTTGCCGGACGTGCGCCAACTGCAGGATTTCGAACTGCACACACCGCTGCGGATTTATACCCGCGATGGCAAGCTGATCGGTGAGTACGGGGAGGAGCGCCGCATGGCCATCTCCTACGATGAGATTCCCGAGGATTTCATTCAGGCCCTGCTGGCCGCCGAGGATGCTTACTACTTCGAGCACCGCGGTGTCGATCCGCGTGGCCTGGCACGTGCCGCAGTGGAGCTGGTCTCCAGCGGTGGCGACATCCAGTCAGGTGGCTCCACCATCACCATGCAGGTGGCGCGCAACTACTTGCTGACGCTTGATCGCACATTCACCCGTAAAATCCGTGAAATTCTCCTGGCGCTGCAAATGGAGCGCATTCTCACGAAAGAAGAGATTTTCGAGCTCTACGTCAACAAGATTTTTCTCGGTCACCGCGCCTACGGTATCGCTGCTGCCTCAGAGGTCTACTACAACAAACCGCTGAGCGAATTGACCCTGGCCGAAAAGGCAATGATCGCCGGGTTGCCCAAAGCCCCCTCGCTATTCAATCCGCTGGCCAATCCCGAGCGCTCATTGATTCGCCGCAACTGGATCCTCTACCGCATGCGCCATCTGGGCAATATCGACCAGGCGACCTACGAGGCCGCCGTACAAGAGCCGATCACTGCACGGCGTTACGTGGCCCAAGTCGAGGTCGAAGCCGATTACATGGCAGAGATGGCGCGCCAGTATGCCATCGAGCGCTTTGGTGATGAGGCCTATACCGGCGGCTACCGCATCTATACCACCCTGGACAGCGAACTCCAGCCGATGGCGCGCGATGCGCTGGCTCGCGGCCTGATCGACTACGATACCCGCCACGGCTGGCGTGGTCCGGAGGAGCGCGAGATCCCCCCCAGCCTGGCCGAAGCGCAAGAGCGCACCGAGCGGCGCGGCCTTGAGGAAGAGCTGGATGAATCCCCCGAAATCATGCAAACCGCACGCCAGGCCGCCGAGCGCAGCCAGACCCATGTAGAAGGCATCGAGGGCGACGTCAGCAACTGGCAGCAGGTGCTGGAACGCACGCCACGCTATGGTCCCCTGCAGCCGGCCATTGTCGTCGCCAGTGAAGGTCGCGAGATGCGCGTCCTGAGCCGCAACGGCGAAGTGATCACCCTGGGCTGGGACGGCCTCTCCTGGGCCCGTGAATATCGCAGCCCACGGGCCCGCGGTGCGGAACCGGGATCAGCTGCGGATATCGCTGTCCGTGGTGACCTGGTCCGCATACTGCAACGTGAGGATGGTAGCTGGCGCCTCTCACAGCGACCCGATGCCGAGGGCTCCCTGGTGGTAATGGAACCAACCAGCGGTGCCATTCTCGCCCTGCAAGGCGGTTTCAGCTTCAATGCGAGTAAATTCAATCGTGCGGTACAGGCGCAGCGACAATCGGGCTCTATCTTCAAACCTTTCATTTTTCTCGCTGCGCTGGATAGCGGCCTGATGACCGCCTCTACGGTAGTCAACGACGCTCCGGTCGTCATGCACGATGGCAGCAGCCTGTGGCGCCCGGTGAACTCCAGTGGCGACTTTCTCGGCCCGACCCGCTTGCGCGTGGCCCTGGCGCGTTCGCGCAACCTTGTGACCATCCGTGTGCTGCAATCGCTGGGGCTCGATAACACCATCGAATACCTGGAGCGCTTCGGTTTCAATTCCAGTCGCCTGCCGTACGGCTTGTCACTGGCACTGGGCAGCGCCGATCTCACCCCTCTGGAGATGACCAACGCCTATGCCGTACTGGCCAATGGTGGACATCGCGTCTCGCCCTGGTTCATCGAGCGCGTGACCCGTGGCAATGATGACGATGAACTGATCGATGAAGCCCGCCCGGCCATCGTCTGTGAGAGCTGCAGCGAGAGCCAGAGCGAAGTGGAAATCGACGGCAGGCTCTACGATGTAGCGCCCCGCGTTGCCGACCCTGTGGCGGTCTACATCCTGCGCGACATCCTCCGCGATGTTATCGAACGCGGTACGGGACGTGGCGCACTGGCACTCAACCGCAACGACGTGGTGGGCAAGACCGGTACCACCAACGACCAGCGCGATGGCTGGTTCGCCGGTTACAATGACGACCTGGTGGTCAGTGTGTGGGTCGGCAAGGACAATAACGAAACCATTGCCGAATATGGCGGCAATGCCGCCCTGCCAATCTGGGTCGACTTCATGAGCCACGCCCTGGAGGGACGCCCGGAAGCCATGCCGGAGCGCCCCCCGGAACTGGTCACCGCACGAGTCGACGAGCAGACAGGCCGCCGCCTGGCTGATGGCCAGTCCGGCGGTATCGTGGAGCTGTTCCATCCGGAACACCTGCCCGACATGGAGCCACGTCGAATTGATCAGGAGCTCGAGCAGCGCAGCGGCTCACAAGGTACCGGAAGCTACGAAGCCATCTTCTGAAGTACCTTTCACCATCAATACTCGGCGCACCGCCGCCGAGCTGAAGGGCAGAACAGGACAGGTTATTTGCCATGCTACGTGTGATGACATGGAGTGTCGCCGGATTAACGCTATTACCGGGTGCTGCCTTGGCAGGCAGTATTTTCTATGCCCCTCCCCCTCCCGGGGAGGACGCACCGGCATTCAGCGGCGAAGCCGAACTCGGCTATACCCATCTCTCGGGCAATACCGATAGCCAGACCTTGATTGGCAAAAGCCGGCTTTCCTGGCTAAGCGGCAACTGGACCCACACACTGCGTGGTGAAGTGCGCAATGTCACCCGCGACGATGAAACCAGCGCCGAGCAGTACCTGCTCTCTTTGCGCGAGCGCTATGACCTCCACGAGCGGCACTATCTGTTCGGTTTCGGCCGTTGGGAAAAGGACCGCTTCAGTGGTTACGACCAACAGCTCACCGCCATCGGCGGCTACGGGCGGCATGTGCTCGATGGCGAACGCCACCGGCTCTCCCTCGAAGCCGGCCCTGGCTTTCGCCATGACCACGTACGCGATGACGAAGATGAGCAGCTGGGACTGCTCTACAGTGCGCTCGATTATCAGTGGACCTTCTCCGATACTTCGCACCTGCGCCAGGAACTGTCCGTGGAGGCGTCCGATGAGAACACCACGACCCGCTCGGTATCTTCACTGACCGCCCGCCTCAATTCACGGCTTGCCCTGCGCCTTTCCCACGAAGTCAAGCACAACTCCCGCCCGCCGGAAACGGCTACCACGCATACTGATCACACTACCAGCGTGACCCTGCTCTACACTTGGTGACCCCGACGACAAAAAAACATGCCGGCCCATAAAGGCCGGCATTGGGTTATCGGTAGCATGAGACGCCTGATGACCCACTAGCCATCGGCATATACTTCATCAACCGTTTTTAACGGATAGTGAGCCGGATAGGGGCGACGCGCCACGCCCGAATCCACTGCAGCCTGGGCTACCGCCGCAGAGATACGTTCCAGCAAGCGCGGATCAACCGGGGTAGGAATGATGTACTCGGAACCGAAGGCCATCTCGTCACGCTCATAGGCGTCGAGCACCACTTGCGGTACCGGCTCGCGGGCCAGGTCCTTGAGTGCATGCACTGCCGCCAGCTTCATCGCTTCATTGATGCGCGTGGCTCGCACATCCAGGGCACCACGAAAAATGAAAGGGAAGCCCAGTACATTATTGACCTGGTTGGGGTAATCAGAGCGGCCAGTGGCCATGATCACATCCGGGCGCGCCTCTTTCGCTACCTCGGGATGAATCTCGGGGTCGGGATTGGTGCAGGCGAACACCACCGGGTTCGGCGCCATTTTACGTATATGCTCAGCGGTCATCAGGTTGGGACCCGAAAGACCGATGAAGACATCAGCACCATCAATGGCGTCATCCAGCGTGCGCTTGTCGGTCTCCGCCGCAAACATTGCCTTGTGGGGCGTAAGCCCTTCGCGGCCAGTATGGATCACCCCACGCCGGTCGAGCATCAGCAGATGCTCGGCACGAGCACCACAAGCCACCAGTAATTTCATGCAGGCAATCGCCGCTGCCCCGGCCCCCAGACAGACGATCTTGGCATCTTCCAGGCGCTTGCCGGCAATTTCCAATGCATTGAGCATACCCGCCGCCGTGACAATGGCGGTGCCGTGCTGGTCGTCATGGAATACAGGAATGTTGCACTGCTCGATAAGGGCCTGCTCGATATCAAAACACTCCGGCGCCTTGATATCTTCAAGATTGATGCCACCCCAGGTGTCAGCAATGCGCGCCACCGTGTCGATGAACGCCTGCGGACTTTCTGCATTGACCTGAATATCCACCGAGTTGATACCGGCAAAGCGCTTGAACAGCACGCTCTTGCCTTCCATGACCGGCTTGCTCGCCAAGGCTCCGAGATTGCCCAGGCCAAGGATGGCCGTGCCGTCGGAAATGACCGCCACCAAGTTGCCTTTGCCGGTATAACGATAGGCATTCTCGGGATCGCGGGCGATCTCGCGCACCGGTTCGGCGACACCAGGGCTGTAGGCAAGCGCAAGATCACGAGCTGTTGCCGTGGGCTTGGTCAATTCCACAGAGAGTTTTCCGGGAATCGGTTTGGCGTGGTAATCCAGGGCTGCCTGCTTGTTGGCGTCTGTCATGCTCTCTTCCGGTCATTTGGATTGATGGCTGGGCGGGCCATTTAGATTATAGAAAAAGTTTCCATAGCTCAACGCCCTCGCTTTTCCCGCACGCCTGGAGCGCTTATTGGCACCTGTGAACGCACTTCTTCACCAGCGTAGTTCGTACTGTTGCTTTTTTTCATCCCCACAAGAAAACCCGCCGTGAATTAACACGGCGGGTTTTCTTGTGGGGCAATACGGACTGGCGTATTAACCGCGCTTGATAGCAGCACCGAAACGTTTGTTGAAACGCTCGACACGGCCACCGGTAGTCGCCTGCTTCTGCTTGCCGGTATAGAAAGGGTGACACTGTGAGCAGACGTCCAGTGACAGGTCGTGACCCGCCGTGGAGCCAACTTCGAAAGCCGCGCCGCAGGAGCAGGTCGCGCTGACCTTCTTGTAATCCGGGTGAATACCTTGTTTCATCTTGAGCCTCATGAAGCGGTATGCCGCCACCTGATCCATTGCCAGGCACCGCATACGGGTTGTCTGTCGTCGCTGTTTTCCGGTAGCCGCTGAGCCTGACCTGCAATGCCAGACACCGCAACGGCCGGATATTCTAACAGAGTCGACGCCGGAGGCCAATTGCCCGATTCTTCTTTTTGTCCTCCGCCACGCGTACTTCGCGTGGCGATTCCCACACCCTTGAGGCGTGTGTTTGACTACCGTCCCGGTACCGACGCCCCGCCCGGGGGGTGGCAACCCGGAGTCCGTGTACAGGTGCCGTTCGGACGCCGCCGGGTCGTGGGCGTGGTGGTGGAGTGCGCCAGCCACAGCGACTTGTCACTGGACCAGCTCAAGACCGTGGAGGGCTGGCTCGATGCCGAGCCGCTACCCGAGGACTGGCTGTGGCTGTGTCGTTTTACCGCCCGCTATTATCAGCACTCGCTTGGCGACACTCTGCACCAGGCCATGCCGGTGCTGCTGCGCCAGGGCCGCCCTCTTGCCGGGCGCGTCCGCAAGCACTGGCGCGCACTGGCTCTCCCCCAACCAGGCGACACACGACTACAACGAGCGCCACGTCAGGCTGAGCTGCTGGCCATGCTGGCACAGCATCCCCAGGGGCTCTACTCTCCGGCGATACTGGCCCAGGGTTTCTCCCACACACAGCTACAAGCCCTGGTGGACAAAGGCTTGGTCGTTTGCACCGAGGAGCCCGCCGCGGCCGCTCCGCCGGCTACCGAACAGTTGCTCGCAGAGCCTGCCCT
>DXFC01000250.1 GCA_019114645.1 Candidatus Halomonas stercoripullorum | reverse complement strand
GCCCGAGAGGGCAGCGAGCAGCTTGTCGAGCCAGTTCCGGTTGCCGTGGGCGTTGGTTCGGTCGTCACTCATCGTTGCGTCTCATATCCTTGCGTTCGTCTTGTCATTTATCAGCAGCGGTAGCCGGCTGGTAAGGGTCGGCAATAGCGAGCCGGGCCAGGATTTCGCGTTCGAGCTCCTCCATCTCTTCCGCTTCCGCGTCTTCGACATGATCGTATCCAAGCAGGTGCAGCATGCCATGCACCACCAGATGCGCATAGTGATCCTGCAGGCGTTTGGCCTGCTCCCGGGCCTCGTTGGCCACAACGGGGTGGCATAGTACCAGGTCACCCAGCAGCGGCAGGGTGACGCCGGGTGGGCTCTCGAAAGGAAAAGAGAGGACATTGGTGGTTTTGTCGTAGCCGCGATAGTCGTGGTTGAGGGCACGCCCCTCCTCGCTATCGACAAAACGAATGGTGACTTCGTGCCGTGTTTCCCCGGGAAACCGGGCCAGCACGGCAGCGACCCAGGCTTCCAGCTCGGCCTGCTGCGGCAGGCTTTCACCGTTAGTGGCGAGCTGGCGATCAACGATGGGGGGCGGGTTCATGTATCGTCATCTTCCCGGGTGCGTTGGCGCCCTTGACGCAAGGCCTCGCGCTCCAGCTCACGGGCTTCGCGGCGGGCGCGCTCCTGCACTTCCTGTTCGGCTTCGAAGCTTTCGTAGGCTTCGATGATACGCTGCACCAGGGGGTGGCGGACCACATCCTTGGAGGCAAAGTGCGTGGTACTGATCCCTGGCGTTTCCTTGAGCACCTCCAGTACCTGGATTAGCCCTGAACTCTGCCCACGAGGCAGGTCGACCTGGGTGACATCACCGGTAATCACTGCGGTGGAGCCAAAACCGATGCGGGTCAGGAACATTTTCATCTGTTCGCGGGTGGTGTTCTGGCTTTCGTCGAGAATGATGAAGGCGTTATTGAGTGTACGTCCGCGCATATAGGCCAGCGGAGCAATTTCGATGATTTGCCGTTCGATCAGCTTGCCGACTTGCTCGAAGCCAAGCATTTCATACAACGCATCATAAAGTGGACGCAGGTAAGGGTCGATTTTCTGGGCCAGGTCACCGGGCAGGAAGCCGAGTTTTTCACCGGCTTCGACAGCCGGCCGCACCAGCAAGATGCGCCGTACTTCCTGATGGTTCAAGGCTTCTACTGCGGCAGCGACCGCCAGGTAAGTCTTGCCGGTACCGGCTGGCCCGATGCCGAAATTGATATCGTGCTGGCGAATGCTGGTCACATAATGCTGCTGGTTCTGGCCACGGGGCTTGATCAAGACCTTGGGGGTGCGTAGCAGAACCTCGCCCTCTGCAGGACCTGCCTCCTCATCCAGCGCTTCCCGCCCCGACTCCTGCAAAAAGAGGTGGACGGTATCCGGCGCCAGCTCGCTGGCCTCGGTTTCTCGATAGAGATGCTCGAGTACATTGGCTGCGGCCTTGACGTGGCTTCCCGGCCCCGCTAGCTGAAACACATTGCCGCGATTGCGCAGGGTGACACCAAGGCGTGACTCGATCAGTTTCAGATGCTCGTCCCGCTGCCCGCAGAGGTTGGCGAGGCGTTGTGGATCATTGGGTTCGAGGCTCAAGGTGATGATGCGGTTAGCCTGTTCGGCGTGCTGACTCAAGGTGTCGAGGTTCCTGCGTTGGGGGTTTGGTCCAGCTTACTGCCCCGCCTTGTGGCAGGGCAATCCCGGCGTCATGTCCGAGTGGGATGGATGTACTGCGGATCAGTATAGTGCTGGTGAGGCCAGTTCGCCGCGCAGTGAGTTGGGCAGCGCTTCGGTGATGGTGACATCGACGAAGTAACCAATCAGCTCGGTGGGGTTGGCGGCACTGAAGTTGACCACCCGGTTGTTCTCGGTACGCCCCGATAACTGTCCCGGATCCCTGGGAGAAAAGCCGCTGACCAGAATGCGCTGGGTCGTTCCCACCATGCGCCGTGAAATCTGCATCGCTTGCTGGATGATGCGCTCTTGCAGAATCGCCAGGCGCTGCTTCTTGACGCTCTCCGGTGTATCGTCGGGCAGTGCCGCCGCCGGAGTGCCGGGACGTGCCGAATAGACGAAGCTGAAAGAGTGATCAAAACCGATGCGGTGAATCAGGTCCATGGTCGCCTCGAAATCCGCTTCGGTTTCTCCCGGAAAGCCAATGATGAAATCGGAGGAGAAGCTGATATCGGGGCGCAGGGCGCGAATGCGCTCCATCTTGGCCACGTACTCTTCGACGGTGTGACCGCGTTTCATCGCCGCCAGAATGCGGTCAGAGCCCGCCTGTACCGGCAAATGCAGGTGGCTGACCAGCTCGGGAATCTCGCCGTAAGCCTCGATCAGACTGTCGCTGAACTCCACCGGGTGCGATGTCGTGAAGCGAATGCGGTCGATGCCTTCTACGGCGGCCACGCAGTTGATCAGCTCCGCCAGGTCGATCTCGTCGCCGAGCTGGTTTTCGCCGCGGTAGGCGTTGACGTTCTGTCCCAGCAGGTTGATTTCGCGCACGCCCTGGTCAGCCAGATGGATCACTTCATCCATGACCGCCTCGAAGGGGCGCGAGACTTCTTCGCCTCGGGTGTAGGGCACGACACAGAAAGTGCAGTACTTGGAGCAGCCCTCCATGATCGAGACGAATGCAGTGGCACCGTCTGAGCTGGGCTTGGGCAAATGGTCGAACTTCTCGATCTCGGGGAAGGTCACATCGACCACCGAGATCTGGTTTTGCCGGCTGGCATCCATCATCGCCGGTACGCGGTGCAGGGTTTGCGGGCCGAATACCATATCCACGTGGGGCGCGCGCTTGCGCAGGGCTTCGCCTTCCTGGCTGGCCACGCAGCCACCCACGCCGATGATCAGTTCAGGATTGTTGTCCTTGAGCTTCTTCCAGCGGCCGAGCTGGTGAAAGACCTTTTCCTGGGCTTTTTCGCGTATCGAGCAGGTATTGAGCAGGATGACGTCGGCTTCGCCTTCGTCCTGGGTCAATTCGAGTTGGTGCGATTCGCCGAGCAGATCCGCCATGCGTGCGGAGTCGTACTCGTTCATTTGGCAGCCATGGGTCTTGATGAAGAGTTTCTTCGCCATAAGGATATGAGGGTCGCTCGTCCGACGCGTGCGTTATCGTGAGTGGAGTGTTGCGGGGATGCGGCCAAGCCGATCACGAAAGATCGCGATATTATACGAAAGCTCGGGCCCAGGGGCCAGTGGAGCGCTGCGCGAGCGGATGAGTGTGATACTCTTGCCCATCGGCAGGCTCTGCATGCGAGTCTGACGGGTAACGTGACTTTGAGAGGTGAGCGGCCATATGGCGGCCAAGCCGATTTATCGTGTGGTATTTCACCAGCAGGGTGAAGTATGGGAACTTTACGCTCGCGAGATCTACC
>DXFC01000249.1 GCA_019114645.1 Candidatus Halomonas stercoripullorum | reverse complement strand
TCTCAAGCGTGATGTTTCGCTTGCGGATATGGCGCAGATGTTGACCGATCGGGGGATCTTGAAGGTGCTGGGAAAACACCTGCGTCCTGGACTGTTCGAGATGAAAAACTCATTGCACAAGCGTGGCTATCTGGCACTGGTGCGCAAGTATTGCCCGAGCCTGACCCTGGCGGATCTTGAGCCTTATCCTGCAGGAGTGCGTGCCCAGGCGGTTTCACGCGATGGCAAGCTGGTGGATGATTTCCTGTTCATCAAGACGCGGCGTACACTCAACGTCGGCAATGCTCCGTCACCCGCTGCCACCTCTGCCCTGCCCATTGGGGCCCATATCGTTGAACAAGTGAAAGTGATGGTCGGCGGGTAACGCGAGAAAATACAAGCAAAGGGTTGCTAGGCTGAAGTGACCATGGTGGAATTGCAGAAAATTTACAAAAACGTAGAAACTATGCGTTAGCGCCTCTACACGAGAGCGTGCTAGCTTTAGTCTGGCGGCCGGTGAGGTCCGGACGCTGCTTCAATAACCATAAACGATCCGGTTTCAGGACGGAGGTTCCATGCGAACTTTTAAATATGCTGTAGCAGCCTCGCTGCTAGTGACAGCACCGCTAGCTGCCGCGCAGCAACTTTCCATTGCCACGGGTGGTACCGGTGGTGTGTATTACCCCATTGGCGGCGGTTTTGCCGAAATGATCAGTAGCCATATCGAGGGTGCCAGTGCCACGGCGGAAGTGACCGGCGCTTCGGTGGAGAACATGGGCTTGATCATGCGTGGCGATGCCGACCTGGCACTGGTGCTTGCCGATACCGCTTACCAGGCCTACTCAGGCACGGGTGATTTCGAGGGTCGCCAGATCGAGGACGCCCGGGCGCTGGCTTCGGTCTACCCTAATGCGGTGCAACTGGTGACGCTGGCGGGCTCCGATGTGCACTCCCTGGAGGATCTCAAGGGCAAGCGGGTTTCCGTGGGTGCGCCGGGCAGTGGTACCGAGCTCAACGCACGTGCTGTGCTGGAGTCCAATGGTATCAGCTACGAGGATTTCACCCCGCAGCGCCTCAACTTCAATGAGACTGCCGATGCCATCCGTGATGGTGATATCGATGCCGGTTTCTGGAGTGTAGGCCCGCCCACCAGCTCGATTCTCAACCTGGCCGCTACTCATGATATCCGCCTGATCGGCTTGTCCGATGAAGAGATCGCCAACGCTCGTGAGGCAGAAGCGGTTTTTGCGGCTTACGAACTGCGTGCCGGCATGTACGAAGGCATGGATGAAGCGGTTCAAACCATCAGCATCCCCAACGTCATGGTCATTCACGCCGATATGGATGAGCAGCTTGCCTATGACCTGGCCCAGCTGCTGTTCGAACATACCGATGAGCTGATTGCAGTACATCCGGCGGCCAACGACACCACGGTGGAGTTCACCATGGAGTCGACGCCGATTCCGCTGCACCCCGGTGCGATCCGCTACTTCGAAGAAGCCGGGCATGAAGTCCCCGACAGACTGCGTCCTTAAAATCGCAATAGCGGTGGTTTAAACGGATGTATGCGGTACGCAGCCCTACGGCAGCAGGGCGGACCAGATTGTCCGCCCTGCTGTTTTGTGTCGTGTTCACGGGCGCCTGGCTGCTGAACAGTGCGCGAGCTGAGTCGATCAGTGATGCATACCTGGTGGTAACGAGCGACAACGGCGCCATCCTGGCGCAGCTTGCCATGCCGGAAGGAGCTCGCTGGTGTCTGGGCTGGAATCACTCGGTCCGGCACTTCACCGTGCTTGATTGCTATCGCCACCGGGCCGGCAATATGGAACTGGAGCGTAGTCATCAACCGGACTTTGCCGCCGGTCTTGGCTATACCGAGGGGCGTGGCGAGCTGGTCTCGGATGGCGAAGGCGGCTACTGGATCGAGAATATCAACGAGCCCGTGCCCGGGAATCACTATGTGCTGCGTGTGGGTTCCCCGCAAGTCGATCATCGCTTGTTATGGCAGCGCGGTGGTAAGGCATACCGGCTTAGCCTGAGTGAGCGGGCTGCCGGTGAACGGGTCACTCTTCAACTAACCAAGCTAGACAGCTGAGCAAGCCAGACGACGTCTGACGAGGAAATCATGAGCGAGTCAAACCCACCTGTGCTAGTGCCAGGGGGCGATGCCATACAGCCCCGTGCGATATTGTGGTTGATCACTATCGTGGCAGTAGGGCTTTCCCTGTTTCAGCTCTACTCAGCGGGTATCCAGCCGATGGGCCTGTTCCATCAGCGCGGGATTCACCTGATGCTGATCATGATGCTGGCCTTCCTGATGTTTCCGGTATTTGGAACCAGGCGTAAGCGCGGGCTCATTGGCGGCGCTATCGACCTGCTGTTTTTCTGTGGTGCCATTCTGACCGGTGGCTACATCCTGCTTAATCTGGATGCGATTTTCGCGCGTGCCGGATTTTGGAACCAGACCGATATCCTGGTTGGCTGCATTGCGGTGGTTACCCTGCTTGAGGCCAGTCGCCGAGCGGTAGGCATGGCGATCACCCTCATCGGTGTTTTCGCCATCATCTACGCCTTCGCTGGTCCTCGTGGGGAGTTGCCCTGGCTGGGCGAGTGGCTGCCGGGAATTTTGTCGCATCGGGGCTACAGTCTGGATCGTGTTGCCGGGCAGCTCTACCTGGGCCAGGAGGGCATCTTCGGCTTGCCGCTGGGTGTGGCAGCCACTTACATCTTCATTTTTGTGTTGTTCGGCGCCTTTCTCGAAGCCACCGGTGCCGGCAAGTTTTTCATCGACATGGCTTATGCCTCTACCGGTCGCCAGCGCGGTGGCCCTGCCAAGGCAGCGGTGCTCGCCTCTGCCGGCCTGGGCTCGATCTCCGGCAGTGCCATCGCCAATGTGGTGACCACCGGGCCTTTTACCATTCCCCTGATGAAGCGCCTGGGCTACAAGCCGGAACAGGCGGGTGGCATCGAAGCCGCGGCCAGTACCGGTGGGCAGATCATGCCACCGCTGATGGGCGCGGGGGCGTTCCTGATCGCCGAGTACACCGGCATTCCCTATGTCGATATCGTCAAGGTCAGCATTCTGCCGGCAATCATGTACTTCGCCACCATCTATCTTTTCGTGCACTTGATTGCCGTCAAGTCGGGCATGCAGGGCATTCCGCGTAGTGAGCTGCCACGGGTGCGCGATGTGCTCAAGACTGGCTGGCATTTCCTGTTGCCGCTGGCGGTGCTGATCTGGCTGCTGGCGATGCACATGTCGCCGATGCGGGTAGGCTACTATGCCGTGGTGACCATACTGCTGGTGGCCGCCCTGCGCTACGCGCTGTGGTTCTTCTTTGTTGCCCCGCAACAGGGGCAGCCGGTTACCGCCCAGAGCACTCGACAGATGCTGTGGGCCGGTGTGGTCAAGCTGGTCAATGCGCTGGAACTGGGCGCACGTAACGCCGTGACGGTCTCCATGGCCTGTGCTGTGGCCGGTATTATTGTGGGGGTGGTCGGCTTGACTGGCCTGGGCCTGAAGTTCTCTTCGATGATGATGGCCTTTTCCGGTGGCAACCTGGTAATGGCGCTGGTAATGATCCTGCTCGCCAGCCTGATCCTGGGGCTGGGGCTGCCGGTGACGGCAAGTTATATCGTGCTGATCGTGTTGGTGGGGCCGGCGCTGAGCAATGAATTCGGCG
>DXFC01000248.1 GCA_019114645.1 Candidatus Halomonas stercoripullorum | reverse complement strand
ATCGAGATTGCCAAGCGTATCGAAGAGGGTACGCGTGAGGTGATGTCGGCGCTGGCCTGGCTGCCGGGTGCGGTGGAGTCGATTCTCGAAGCGTATGACGCGACCCAGGACGAAGAGAACCCCGGCCGTCTTACCGATTTCTTCGCCGGTTTCATCGACCCCGATGAAGGCATTCCCGGCGTGGCCGAGGCGCCTGAAGAGATCGTCGAGGATGATCTCGACGGCGAGGAAGGCGATGTCGATGATGACGATGCTGCCGAGGAAGAGGAAGAGAGCCCGAGTGGCCCCGACCCTGAAGAGACCCGGGCGCGTATCGAGCAGATCCGTGAGAAGAACGAGCTGGCTGTCGCCGCCTTGGCCAAATATGGTCGTGGCAGTGAAGAAGCCAAAGCGGCACTCACGCGCTTGGCCGAGCTGTTCTCGCCGATCAAGCTGGTGCCCAAGCACTATGAGCGCCTCGTAGGTCAGGTGCGCATCAGTGTCGAGCAGGTGCGTGCCCAGGAAAAGGAACTGATGCAGCTCTTCGTCAAGCGGGCGAGGGTACCGCGCACGCAGTTCATCAAGTCCTTCCCGGGTAATGAGTCGCGTCAAGAGTGGCTTGATGAGTTCATTGCGCAATATCCCAAGAGTGCCGAGCGCCTGGAGCCGCTGCGGGTGGACATTCAGCGCGCCCAGCGCCGGATCGCCTTCGAGGAGGAGATGGTTCAGCTGCGGGTGGCCGAGCTCAAGGAGATCAACCGCAGGCTCTCCATCGGTGAGGCCAAGGCACGTCGGGCCAAGAAGGAGATGGTCGAGGCCAACTTGCGTCTGGTGATCTCGATCGCCAAGAAGTACACCAACCGGGGGCTGCAGTTCCTGGACCTGATCCAGGAAGGCAACATTGGTCTGATGAAGGCGGTCGACAAGTTCGAATACCGTCGCGGTTATAAGTTCTCGACCTATGCCACCTGGTGGATTCGTCAGGCGATCACACGTTCGATTGCTGACCAGGCGCGGACCATCCGTATTCCGGTACACATGATCGAGACCATCAACAAGCTCAACCGCGTATCCCGCCAAATGCTGCAGGAAATGGGGCGCGAGCCGACCCCGGAAGAGCTGGGCGAGCGTCTCGAAATGCCGGAAGACCGGGTACGCAAGGTGCTTAAAATCGCCAAGGAGCCGATCTCCATGGAGACGCCTATTGGTGACGACGATGATTCGCATCTGGGCGACTTCATCGAGGACAGCACCATGCAGCTTCCGGTGGACCTGGCCACTGGTGAGGGGCTGATTGAGGCAACTCGCAACGTGCTGGGCGGGCTTACCGCGCGTGAAGCCAAAGTGCTGCGCATGCGCTTCGGTATTGACATGAATACCGATCACACCCTTGAAGAGGTGGGCAAGCAGTTCGACGTCACCCGTGAGCGGATTCGTCAGATCGAAGCCAAGGCACTACGCAAGCTGCGCCATCCGAGCCGCTCGGAGCCGTTGCGCTCGTTCCTCGACGAGTAAGTGCAAGCGCATCAATGGCTGGACAAAAAAACCGTGGCTTGAAGCCACGGTTTTTTTATGGAGCCAGCTTCGTTTAACGGCGGGCTAGATACCAGCGCCGTGCAAGCAGGGTCAGCTCGATCACCGCGATCAGAATCAGCGTATAGCCGAGCAGTTCGATAATCTCTTCAGCGGCATCCTTGAAAGTGCGTATGTAACTCTCTTCCAGCACGGCCTCCCAGAAGGCGCTGCGCCCGTAAAGACGTGAAAAGACGTAGGTCGTCAGCACGCCGGCGGCGAACAGGCCGAAAGAGAAGCTGTTCACGTAATGGCGGAACTCATCAACGAAGCGTTTGCGTTCACGAATAACCCAAAAGAGGGTCGGAAACACGATCAGAGCTACGATTGCCTTCCAGGTATGGCGTGCCACCATATCAAGCCAGTAATCCTGCTCACGGATGAATGAGCTGAAAGTGAAGGCGAACATCAGCAGGGTAACGGTCGGCAAGACTTTCAATACCTGGCGGGTATAGAGCAGCAGGAGTGAAGCGCTCAGCAGGACCGCGCTCTGTGCCAGCTCGGTAAAGCCACGCTCCGAAAAACGCACCTCGGGAAAATGCAGCCCTTCAAGATAGGCGCCCTGGGCCATGCCCGCGATGAGCAAAATATAGAGCGTGGCGCGTATGCAGGTCGCGGTAAAGCTGATCGGCCAAGGGTGCTGGGGAGTGGGAGGATAAGGCATGGGTCTAGGGTACCTGTGACATACATGATTGCATGTCATTTTAGAGACTCTTGCCTGGCACGGCTAGTGAGTTGAAAAAAGCCCAGTGGCTCAGGCCCCAGGCGGTTACGCCAGTGGCATGGACAAGCGATCCAGGGGGTGGTCAACGCCGTTAGCACGCTCATTAAGCATTGATTTATCTACCCCATTGGTCGAGTTTTTGATGACAGTACTTGCTCCCTCTTGGCGTCTCCTCTAGCTTACGTTAACGTAAGCTAGAGGTCTTGGGCTAGTTCTGTAACAGCAATGCGGTCGCTAAGCCAAAGACAACGGCTAGTACAACGATAACAAACCAGAATGGATCGCCATGCGATCTGGAGAGAGTGTCACATGACCCAGGAGTTCATACTGGAAACTCGGGGGTTGACCAAGCAGTTCCGGGGCTTCACCGCCGTGGATAATGTCGACCTGAGCGTCCGGGAAGGGCACATTCATGCCTTGATTGGTCCCAATGGGGCGGGCAAGACCACTTTTTTCAATCTGCTGACCAAGTTCTTGCCCCCGACTCAGGGCGAAATTCTCTATCGTGGCCAGTCGATCACCCGTCTGAAGGCCAACGAGATCGCCCGCATGGGTATGGTGCGTTCATTCCAGATATCCGCGGTCTTCGCCAACATGACCGCGCTGGAAAACGTGCGTGTGGCGCTGCAAAGGCGGGTGGGTACTTCGTTTCACTTCTGGAAGTCCGAACGGTCGCTTGACCACCTCAATGAGCGGGCAGTTGAGCTGCTCGACGAAGTTGGCCTGGCGGACTATGCCAACGTGCTCACCGTAGAGATGCCCTATGGGCGCAAGCGAGCGCTGGAAGTGGCCACTACGCTGGCCATGGATCCTACGCTGATGCTGCTTGATGAACCTACCCAGGGCATGGGGGCCGAGGATGTCGACCGTATCGTTGAACTGATTCGCCGCGTGGCCAAGGGGCGCACGGTACTGATGGTTGAGCATAACCTGAGTGTAGTGAGCCGGCTATGCGACCGCATTACCGTGCTGGCTCGTGGTGCCGTCCTGGCGGAAGGCGACTACGCCACCGTTTCCGCCGACCCAAGGTGCGGGAGGCGTATATGGGTAGCGAAGCGGCGGCAGAGGAGGCCAGCGCATGAGCCAGGTTGTCGAACAACCGACCCATACCGGCTATCGCGACCATACAGGTGCCGAGATGCTGCGTATCCGGGACCTGCACGCTTTTTACGGTGAGTCGCATATCCTGCATGGCGTCGATATGGACGTACGGCGTGGGGAATTGGTAACGCTGTTGGGACGTAACGGTGCCGGGCGCAGTACCACGCTCAAGACCATCATGAACATGGTGGGCCGGCGTCAGGGCTCGATCCTGATTAACGGCACGGAAACCATCGGCATGAAGGCGCACCGCATTCCCCGGCTGGGTGTGGGTTATTGCCCTGAAGAGCGGGGCATCTTTTCCAGCCTCAACGTATCAGAAAATTTACTGCTGCCGCCGACGGTACGGTCGGGCGGCATGACCCTCGATGAAATCAACGCGATGTTTCCCAACCTCTATGAGCGGCGGCATAGCCAGGGGACCCGCCTCTCAGGTGGTGAACAGCAGATGTTGGCCATGGCACGCATTCTGCGTACCGGGGCGCGCTTGCTGTTGCTGGATGAGATAACCGAGGGCCTGGCACCGGTCATCGTGCAGAAGCTCGGTGACGTGCTGGTCAAGCTGCGGGACCGCGGCATGACCATTGTCCTGGTAGAGCAGAATTTCCGTTTTGCCGCGCCGCTTGCGGATCGACATTACGTGATGGAGCACGGTCGCATCATCGAAGAGATCAGTGCAGCCGAGCTGCCTTCCAGGCGTGATCACCTCAACTCCATGTTGGGTGTATAGCCAGCCTCCAAGCATTACCTGCAGTACGTGTTACAACAACAAACAGCCCGGTTGGGCTATGGAGACATCATGACCTTTATCAAAAAAACTCTCGCCAGCAGCATCGCTATCGCAGCTGCCATGGCCATGGCGACCAGCGCCCAGGCCGAGATCAGCGACGGGGAAGTCCGCATTGGCTATCTGGCCGACATGTCCGGCACCTATCGTGATCTGGCGGGGCCGGGTGGCCTGGAAGCGCTGCGTATGGCGGTCGAGGACTTCGGCGGCAGCGTCAATGGTGCGGCAATTGAAATCTTCAGCGCTGACGACCGCAACAGTGCTGATGTGGGCGCCAGCACCGTGCGTGAATGGTACGACACCCGCAATGTCGACCTGGTGGCAGGTCTGGTAGCCACTTCAGTGGTAGTCGCCGCAACACGTGTGATCGAAGAGAACAATGGCCTGGGCATTGTCTCGGGTGCGGCGGCCTCCGCCATGACCAACGAATACTGCACAGCGAACCATATTCACTGGGTCTACGATACTTATCCGCTGGCCAATGGTACCGCCAGGGCCGTTGTCGAGCAGGGCGGTGACAGTTGGTTCATGCTGACGGCCGATTACGCGTTCGGTCACTCTCTGGAATCGGACCTGACCAAGGTAGTGGAAGAGAACGGGGGTGAAGTAGTGGGGGGCGTACGTCATCCATTCCCCACTGACGACTTCTCTTCATTCATTCTCCAGGCACAGGGCTCAGGCGCCAAGATCATTGGCCTGGCCAACGCCGGTGCCGATACGGTCAATGCCATCAATACGGCAAGCCAGTTCGGTGTCGTCGAGGCGGGCCAACAGCTGGCCGGCCTGGTAGTGTTCCTCAACGATGTCCATGCCATGGGCCTCGATGCCACCCAGGGGTTGCTGCTGACCACCGGCTGGTACTGGGATATGGACGATGAGAGTCGTGAGTGGGCTGAGCGCTACTACGAGCGCGTCGGCACCATGCCGGGTATGGTCCATGCCGGTATCTACTCCAGCACCATGCATTATCTGAACACCGTGGAAGAGTTGGGTAGCGACGATCCGGTTGAGGTGCGTGCCGCCATGGCCAAGAAGCCGGTTAACGACTTCTTCTCCCGCAATGGCTACATTCGTGAGGACGGCCGTATGGTCCACGACATGTACCTGGCCCGGGTGAAGTCGCCGGAAGAGTCGACTGGAGAGTGGGATCTCTACGAGATTCTTACCACCATTCCCGCCGACGAGGCGTTCCGTCCGCTTTCTGAAAGTCAGTGCAAGCTGATCAACTGAAGTGAGCAAGATTGGTGGCGGCCGAGGACTGGCCGCCGCCTTGTTGATGGCGAGGAGAACCTGACATGACGATGATATTCGGCGTGCCGTTGGCGGTATTTATGGGCCAGCTTCTATTGGGTCTGATTAACGGCGCCTTCTACGCCTTGCTCAGCCTTGGACTGGCGGTGATCTTCGGCCTGCTGAAGATTGTCAACTTTGCCCACGGGGCCATGTACATGCTGGGGGCATTCGCCACCCTGCTGGGGATGCGTTACCTGGGTATCAATTATTGGGCGGCGCTGCTGTTGGCGCCGCTCGTGGTCGGTCTGTTCGGCATGCTGATCGAACGGGTGTTGTTGCGCCGCATTGGTCATCTTGATCATCTCTACGGCCTGCTGCTGACATTCGGCCTGGCGCTGATCTTCGAAGGCTCCCTGGTCAACATTTTCGGTGTTTCCGGGGCGCGCTACCCGACGCCCGAGGTTCTGCAAGGCGGCTATCAGACCGGTTTCATGTTCCTGCCCAAGTATCGTGCCTGGGTGTTGATCGCGGCGCTCGGAGTGTGTCTATTTACCTGGTTCATGATCGAGCGCACCCGGTTAGGTGCTTACCTGCGGGCCGGAACCGAAAACCCGGCGCTGATGCAGGCTTTCGGCGTCAACGTACCGTTACTGATCACCCTGACCTACGGCTTTGGCGTGGCGCTTGCTGCCTTCGCCGGAGTGCTTGCCGCACCGCTTTATCCCGTTTCACCCACCATGGGTTCCAATCTATTGATCGTGGTGTTTGCAGTAGTGGTTATCGGGGGTATGGGTTCGATTCTGGGCGCTATCGTGACCGGCTTGACCATGGGGCTGATCGAGGGCCTGACTAAAGTGTATTACCCAGAAGCGGCCAATACCGTGATCTTCCTGGTGATGATTCTGGTCTTGCTGCTAAGACCCGCCGGGCTCTTCGGCAAGGAGGCATGACAAGATGGCTACTACTCAACCTCTGGAACTGAGCCCCGGCCTGAAGCGCGAACGCCGGGCTCAACAACGGCGCTATGCTTTTTATGTCGCACTGGTGTTAATGGGTCTGGTGGCACCTTTTGTCGCCTATCCGGTGTTTTTGATGAAGGTGTTGTGCTTTGCACTGTTCGCTTGCGCCTTCAACCTGTTGCTCGGTTATGCCGGTCTGCTCTCTTTCGGACATGCCGCATTTCTGGCTACGGGGGGCTATGTGACGGGCTACCTGCTGTCGAGCTACCCAGCGCTGACACCGGAAATGGGGATTCTGATCGGGACCGCTGCGGCAGTGGGGCTAGGCGCTATCTTCGGCATGCTATCGATTCGTCGCCAGGGTATCTATTTTGCCATGGTGACCTTGGCACTGGCGCAACTGATGTTCTTCTTCTTTATCCAGGCGCCCTTCACTGGGGGGGAAGACGGGTTGCACGGCGTGCCGCGCGGTGAGTTGTTCGGCTTCATCAGCCTGCGCAACAACTTGACGATGTACTATTTCGTCTTTGCCGTATTCCTGTTCGGCTTTGCGCTGATTCAACGCACTGTGCACTCGCCATTCGGTCAGGTGCTCAAGGCGATCCGCGAAAATGAATCGCGTGCGGTATCGCTGGGCTACAACGTTGATCACTACAAGCTGGTAGCGTTCGTCATTTCCGCCGGTCTGGCCGGGTTGGCCGGTTCCACCAAGACGGTTGTGTTCCAGATCGCATCGCTGACCGATGCCCACTGGCACATGTCCGGCGAGGTGATTTTAATGACCCTGCTGGGTGGGGTGGGGACCTTGTTTGGCCCGGTGGTCGGCGCTGGGCTGGTAGTCACCCTGCAACATCTACTGGCGCAGTCGCCGCTGGGTAACTGGGTGGGGCCGATTCTGGGCGTCATCTTTGTAGTCTGCGTACTCAGCTTCCGCAGTGGCATCGTGGGAGAGGTCTTGAAGATGTATCGCAAGAACTTCAAGTAAAAGTCAGTGATAAAGGCTGGCATGTGGTTTGCGCCAGGCTCCCACGGGGTCTGGCGCTTTTTTATTTAGCTTTCAACAGGATTGGTGCTGGCTCTGTCGAGCTGGGCTGGCAAGTGTTCGACCATGTAATCGATGAACTGGCGCACCTTGGCCGCGTGTTGCCGGTGCTGCGGCATGACGGCCCAGACCCCGGCATCCTTGCAGACAAACGAAGTAAGCACCTCTATCAGCCGGCCACTGGCGAGATAGGGCATGACGTAATAGTCGGGCAGTTGTGCCAGACCCAGCCCCTTGAGCGCAGCATCAAGCAGGGCGGGCCCCGAGTTGGCCTGCCATGTGCCCTGCACGCGCACTTCCCGATGCACCCCTTCAATATCAAACCGCCACAGGTCGCGACTGCCAATCAGGCAGCGGTGATGGCTCAGCTCGGCGACCGAGTGGGGATGTGGCCTGTCGCGAAAATAGTCGGGCGAGGCGACCACGAACTCGCGCCGATTGGCAAGACGGCGCGCCACCAGCGAAGAGTCCTGCAGGGTACCCATGCGGATAACCACATCATAGCCTTCGTCGATCACGTCGACCTGGCGGTTGGTTAAATGCAGGCGTAGTTCAAGTTGGGGATGGAGGCAGAGGAAATCGTTCACCAGGGGAGCAATGAAACGTTCGCCGAAGGCGGTCGCACAGCTGAGGCGGAGCACCCCGTGTGGGCTCGCTTGCTGGCTCTGCAAAGCCGCTTCTGCCTCGCGAAAGCCATCGAGCAATTCACGGCAATGCACATAGTAGCGTTCACCGGCATCGGTGAGATGGATCTGGCGCGTGGTACGATACAGCAGTGGCAATCCCAGTTGTTGTTCAAGCTGGGCTACCTGGCGGCTGACGTGCGAGTTGGAAACATTCAGCTGGTGCGCCGCTGCCGCAAAGGTGCCAAGCCTTACCACTTCAATAAAGGCTTCGATACCATCCCATTGAACCATTGTTCGCCTCGGATTGTTGCAGCAAGGAAATAATATAGTGCCACTCTTTCTATATCACCCTCCAGGGTACCTGCCTAGACTGGTAGTGAGTTATTTCATTTGATAACAAAAGGAGCCTTCCATGAAATCGCGTGCCGCCATTGCTGTAGCTGCCGGTAAGCCCCTTGAGCTGACCGAAATTGACGTTCAAGACCCCAAGGCGGGAGAGGTACTGGTACGTATAGTGGCGACCAGTGTTTGCCATACGGATGCTTACACGCTTTCCGGTGCTGACCCGGAAGGCTTGTTCCCCTCGGTACTGGGTCATGAGGGCGCTGGTGTTGTCGAAGCGGTGGGTGAGGGCGTCACCAGCGTCAAGCCGGGTGACCATGTCATTCCGCTCTACACCGCTGAGTGTGGCAAGTGTAAATTCTGCCTCTCGGGCAAGACCAACCTGTGTGGTGCCGTGCGCGCGACCCAGGGTCAGGGGCTGATGCCCGATGGTACCTCGCGCTTTTCGCTCGATGGCAAGCCGCTGCACCACTACATGGGCTGCTCGACCTTCAGTGAATACACCGTAGTGCCCGAGGTCTCGCTGGCGGTAGTGTCCAAGGAGGCGCCGCTGGACAAGGTCTGCCTGCTGGGTTGCGGCGTGACCACCGGTATCGGTGCGGTACTCAACACGGCCAAGGTTGAGCCGGGCTCCACCGTTGCCGTATTTGGCCTGGGGGCCATCGGTCTGGCGGTGATCCAGGGTGCGCAGATGGCCAAAGCCAGCCGCATCATTGCCATTGACGTGAACGCGGACAAGTTCGAGCTGGCGCGTCAGTTCGGTGCGACCGACTTCGTCAATCCCAAGGATCATTCCGACCCGATCCAGCAGGTGATCGTCGACATGACCGATGGCGGCGTCGATTACTCCTTCGAGTGTATCGGCAACGTCAATGTCATGCGTCAGGCGCTGGAGTGCTGTCACAAGGGCTGGGGCGAGTCAGTCATCATCGGTGTGGCAGGAGCCGGCGAAGAGATCTCCACGCGGCCGTTCCAGCTGGTCACGGGCCGGGTCTGGAAAGGTTCGGCGTTCGGCGGTGTGAAAGGGCGTTCTGAACTGCCGGGCTACGTACAGCGCTACATGGATGGTGAGCTCAAGATCGACGAGTTCGTCACTCATGACATGCCGTTTGAAAAGATCAACGAAGCCTTCGACCTGTTGCACGCCGGCAAGAGTATTCGTACGGTGCTGCATTATTAACACGCGCCCGAACCCGCGTGAAGGGCTTGATTAACACGCGCCCGAACCCGCGCGAAAAGCTTGGTTAACACGCGCCCGAACCGCGCGAAAAGCTTGGTTAACACGCGAAGTGGTGATCTTGTCGTTGCGCCGCCTCCGTCAGGAGGCGGCGGATAAGGAGATTTAAGCATGACCATGACGGAACAAGTTGAGCTGGTGTCGGCCAACAAGAGTTTTGGTGGGTGGCACAAGCGTTATCGCCATCGTTCACGCACCCTCGATTGTGAAATGATCTTTGCTGTCTACTTGCCGCCCCAGGCCGAGACCGAGCGCGTACCAGTGCTGTGGTGGCTGTCGGGACTGACGTGCAATGACGAGAACTTCATGCAGAAGGCCGGCGCGCATCGCATGGCTGCCGAGCTGGGCATTGCGATCGTCTGCCCGGATACCAGTCCGCGTGGTACCGATCTGCCTGGTGAGCATGAAACCTATGACCTGGGGTCAGGGGCGGGTTTCTATGTTAACGCCACCCGCGAGCCCTGGAGCAAGCACTACCGGATGTATGACTACATCTCCGAAGAGCTGCCTTCGGTGGTGCGTCAGCACTTCCCCTTCGATGGCCGCGAATCCATCAGTGGCCACTCGATGGGAGGGCACGGCGCCCTGGCTCTGGCGCTTCGGCGGCCGGGACACTATCGTTCGGTATCGGCCTTTTCCCCCATCGTCAACCCCACCCAGTGCCCATGGGGGCGCAAGGCCTTCCGTGAGTACCTGGGCGACGACCCCGGTGCCTGGACACAGTACGATACCTGCGAGCTGGTGGCGAAGGGCGCTTCGACACAGCACCTGTTCATCGACCAGGGCGAAGCGGACCAGTTCCTGACCGAACAGCTCAAGCCGGAACGTTTAGAGGCCGTATGTAAAGAGCACGATCATCCCCTGACGCTGCGTCGCCAGCCGGGGTATGATCACAGCTACTTCTTCATTGCCAGCTTCATCGAGGACCACCTGCGCTACCATGCGGAGCATCTCTTCAAAAGCTGAGCCTCTCCTGAGTCAGGGTGGCCAATGCTAGTCGCCCTGGTGCGTAATGCGCTACGTTGGGCGGCCCTGATCGGGGCCGCCTTCGTTGTGTTATCCATCATCTCGGTCATGCTGCTGCGGCATATCCCCATCCATGGCTCCACGGTAATGCTGGAGCGCAAGGTAGAAGCCCTGCTGAGTGGCGAGCGGCTGCCCATACAGCAGCAGTGGCGTGCCTGGGACGAGCTTTCGGTGCAGGCCAAGCTGGCAGTCATCGCGGCTGAAGACCAGCGTTTTCCCCATCATCGCGGCTTCGACCTGAATGAAATGCGCCGGGCGTGGGAAGCCAGCCGTAATGGCGGACGCTTGCGCGGGGCCAGCACCATCAGCCAGCAGACAGCCAAGAACCTGTTTCTCTGGACTGGACGTAGCTGGATGCGCAAGGGGCTGGAAGCCTGGTTTACGCTGCTGATCGAAGCGCTGTGGCCCAAGCAGCGAATTCTCGAGGTCTATCTCAATATCGTCGAATGGGATCACGGCGTTTTTGGGCTGGAGGCAGCGAGCCAGCACTATTTCGGTGTCTCAGCGGACCAGCTTAGCGTCGTTCAGGCAAGCCGGCTGGCGGCCATTCTGCCCAACCCCCGGGCCCGGGATGCCGCACGGCCCGATCCCCAGGTGGAGCGTCGTAGCCAGTGGATTCGCCGGCAAATGCAAAACCTCGGTGGCCCCGGTTATCTCGAGCAGCTCAGCACAAACTGAATGGTGCGGTAGTGCA
>DXFC01000247.1 GCA_019114645.1 Candidatus Halomonas stercoripullorum | reverse complement strand
CCAGCATCCCCGCAAAGGCCAGCACGAAAGCGAGGGCACGCAGTGCTGCCACGGTGATATCCCAGCCATCGCCCAGGCCGACCAACGCCGGATAGGCAAGAATCATGAAAGGAATGATGTAGGTAGTGGCTGCCAGGCGAACCGCATGGCCGGCTACCTGTAGCCAATCCGCCTTGGCGATTCCGGCAGCCACAAATACGGCGATACATACCGGCGGCGTGATGACCGAGATAGTGGCGAAATAGAAAACAAACAGATGCGCCACCAGCGGTTCGACACCAATGCGGGTCAATGCGGGCGCGAGCACCGCTGCCACCAGGACATAGGCCGCCGTGGTGGGAATGCCCATGCCCAGAATAAGGCAGATCACGGCAACGATCAGGGCCACCAGGAACAGCTGCTCTCCTGCCACACTCACCACCATGGTCGAGAGCATCACGCCAACACCGGTCAGGTTAAGCATGGCCACCAGAATCTGGGCACCGGCCAGCAGCACCCCGATGATCACCATCCCCTTGCCGGCATCTTCCAGCCCGGCCAGCACCAGGCGCAGCATGTCCCGGGGCGGGGTACGTTCCTTGATCCCGAAAACGATATAGCAAGCCAGCATCAATGCCATGCCCAGAAAAGCGGAATACTGTATCGAATAGCCCTGAAGCACCCCACCAAAAAGCCCACCAAGGGCCGCGACGACCGGCAGGATCCGCTTGAACTGAAGTACCTCGGTCCAGGTGGGCAGTTCCTTTTCTGGCACGAGGGGTAATCCGCTACGAATGGCCACCAAATGTACGGTAAAAAACACCGCGATGTAGAACAGCGCAGCCGGCAGCAGCGCAGCGAGCGCGATGGTCACGTAACTGACACCCAGAATTTCCGCCATGATAAAGGCAGCGGCCCCCAGAATCGGCGGGGCGATCTGACCACCCGTTGAGGCCACCGCCTCGACCCCACCGGCAAAGGCCGGGGGATACTTCAAGCGCTTCATCATGGGAATGGTGAAGTTGCCCGTGGTCGCGACGTTGGCCACAGCGCTGCCGCTGACCATGCCAAACAGGCCCGACGCTACGGTAGCGATCTTGGCGGCGCCGCCCTGGCTGCGCCCACCGATCCGCATGGAAAGGTCGATAAAGGTCTGTCCGCCGCCGGTGTGCAGCAGCAGCGAACCAAACAGGACAAAGGCAGCGATGGTGGTTGCCGCAACGCCAAGCAGCATCCCCCACACCCCGAGGTCGCCGAGAAACAGGGTCTCGGTAACAAAAGCGGTATCGAACCCGCGATGGCTCAACGGGCCGGAGAGACGATCACCGAACAGGGCATAGACAATGCCCAACGTAACCAATGCCGGAAAAACCCAGCCGATCGCGCGACGCGCCACTTCCAGGATCGTGACCACCAAGATGCCGGCCATCAACATATCTTGCGTGGTGGCCCAGGGTAGCGTGGTGAGAATGGCATCGGCATTGAAAGTCACGTACAGACAGGCAGTGATAGCACCCGCTGCCAGCGCCAGATCAATGACAATGCCCACCGGGCGCCAGCGTTTGCCGGCGCCAAGTGGGTAAGTGAGCAGCCCCAGCCCGATCACCAGCGCAAGAAATACGCTTCGATGAACCAGACTTTCAAACGGCCCTGTTGCCGAGGTGTAGAAAATGAACACCCCTAGCACCAGAGCCACCAGCATCAAGAATTTACTGCGCATGGGATCGGGCTCCTTGCTTTACTCTACCGGCTGGAGCCGATCGGGAATCTCGTAACCTTGCTCTTCGAAATAGCGAGCAGCGCCTGGGTGAAACGGCACCGTACCGCTCTCAAGCGTCAGCTCGGCTAAGTCCACCTCGGCCAAGTTGGCCAGCGCGCTGATTTGCGGCTCGGGGTTCTCCATCACTGCCTTGACGATCTGATAAGCAATCTCTTCGTCGAGGTCGGGGGAGGAGTGCATGGCGAGACCAAAACTCCAGGTGGTATAGGCTGGAATACCCTCCGCTGCGCCTTCGGGGATCTCCACCACCGAAATGTCGGGCATCTGCTCGCGCAGTTGCTCCGCCTGCTCCTCGCTAAGCGACAGCACCTGGATCGGCGTGAAAGTGGCGATATCCATGGAAGAACCGTCAAGCCGGTTACCCACGCCCGATTTCACATAGCCTGCCATGCGGTTGTCCTTGACGCCGGCAACCACATCGGTAGTGGAACCACGCACATACTCTGGGGCGATACCCAGCGTTTCCATTACGCTAACGGTGGTGGCCTCGGTGGCTGATCCCGTGATCCCCGGATTGAGCCTTACCCCCTCCAGGTCCGCTATCGACGACACGCCTGCGTCTTCACGCATCACCACGTTCTGGGGCGCCGCGGAGTAGACCCACAGCAGGCGGTTATCCACCGGGCGGCCTTCGAAATCGCCCTCACCGGCGTAAGCGTGATACCCCACGTTCGTCGTCACCAGCCCCATATCGACCTGGCCGCGCACGATGCGCCGCAGGTTGTCGACTGTAGCGCCAGTCTCGACCACGGAGGAACGGACACCGTCGACGTGCTGGTTAATGATCTGACCTACCGAAACGAAGTAACCGTACTGGCTGGAGGAAGTTGAGGTGGAACCAATCAATAACTGCTCCTCGGCCTGTGCCGAGCCTGCAGCCAAGCCGGCACTAAGCACCGCCGCGAGCAGGGGGATTTTGCGGAAAAACATGGCATTACTCCTTATGAAGTTATCGGTTGTAGGCAGCCAAGGACGTTAACCCACCGTCATGTCACAGAATGAGAAGGGTGCTAGTATTTGTCTAATATATTTAATCGAACGGGACTTTTACTTTATTTATGCAACCCACCATTCGCCAGCTCAAGGCTTTTGTGGCCATCGTGGAATTCGGTAGCTTTGTCGAAGCCTCGGAACACCTGCACCTGTCCCAGCCGGCCCTGAGCATTGCCATACGCAAACTGGAAGAGGCCGTAGGCGGTGTACTCTTCAACCGCTCGCCGCGGGGCGTACAACTAACTCCGGAAGGGCGCTTTTTCCTGCCCATGGCCAGGCGCCTGATTGGGGATTGGGAAGAAGCACTAGGGGACCTGGGCGAGCTGTTCAACAAACAGCGCGGCAAGGTCACCCTCGCCGCGCTGCCTACGCTGGCGGCGGGCTTTTTGCCCGCCGTGCTGGCCGACTACCGCAAGCGCTACCCCAATATCGCGATTAGCGTGCATGACACTCTCGCCAACCAGGTCGAT
>DXFC01000246.1 GCA_019114645.1 Candidatus Halomonas stercoripullorum | reverse complement strand
CCGAAGCGCTATTGGACTGTCGTGTGGAAATCATCTCTGGCGAAGAAGAGGCCCGGCTGATTTATCTGGGTGCCGCCCACGCACTGAACAGGGATGACGAGCGGCGCCTGGTCGTGGATATTGGCGGCGGTTCCACCGAGTGCATTGTTGGCAGCCAGTTGCAGCCACAGCTCATGCGCAGCCTCGATGTCGGTTGCGTCAGCCACACTCGCCGCCACTTCCCGGAAGGCACGCTGAGCGAGGCCGGCATGGGTCAGATCGAGAAAGATGTCCGTTTGCAGCTCGAGCCTGCCCAGGCGGAATATCGCCAGCTGGGCTGGCACGAGGCGCTGGGAACCAGCGGCACTATCAAGGCCACTGCTGCGGTACTGGCCGCCACAGGTGAGCCTTCCGGACTGATCAAGCGTGATGCACTGCTGGATCTTCGCCAGCGAGTCATCGAATGCGGTCAACTCGACCGCGTCAAGCTGCCGGGCCTCACATCCGACCGCTCGCATATCTTCCCTGCCGGTGTCGCCATACTCTGCGGCATCTTTGCCGGCTTCGAGCTGTCCAGCCTGCGCTATGCTGACGGCGCCCTGCGTGAAGGGGCTCTGTATGACATGCTTGAGCGTGACCCCTTACCCCGACCCTAAGCCAGTATGGCGGGCTCTCCATCCCTCTGCCACGACTATCCAGTCCCCCTCTGGCACCAGTGCCGCCACTGGCTCGTCCTGATGCCAGGCGACAACCACACGCTCACGCACCCAGGGGGGCAAATCGGCTTCTTGCAGCAAACGCTTGAGATCCCGTGTACCGCGTCGCGCCACATGCAGTCGCTCCCCACCCTGACGCCCGGTAAGCCGCAGGGTTGCTGCGCTCCCGCCTTGCGGTTCGAGTGTGATACCCACCCTTCCCCATGGCGTAGTGACCAGCGACTGGCCATTCCACTCAATCTGCCATCTTGCCGGCACACCCGGCTGGTTTGACAGCAAATAAAGCCTGTCGCGCCAGATTCGCGCTTCCGCAGTGTTCCAGGCAACCCGCACCTGTGCATCGCGGCGCGCTTCAAGCTGTTCGAGCAGCGTCGCCAGACGGCGCTCCGGCGGGGTGGGCAACGCAAGCTGCTGACAGGCGTAACGTACCAGCAGGCGCTGCCGTGCGACGCTCAGGCCCATCAGCAGCGCCACCGGCAGGCAGGCCGGATCTCCCCCCAGCGCTGACAGGTCCAGCGCTGCCAATTCATCGGTCACGGCATCAGTAGCAGCGGCATGGGCGGCGCTACGTGCCAAGGCCTCGGCGGCGTGCGGCCAGCGCGACTGCAACAGTGGCAACACACGGCAACGCAAGAAGTTACGTTCAAGCGAGTCATCGCTATTGGTAGGATCCTCGATCCACGTCAGGCCTAATTGCCCGGCTGCGGTTTCGAGCATGGCCCGCGAACAGGCCAGAAGTGGCCGTTCCAGCTGTACCCCCTGCCATTCACGATTGGCCGGCATGGCCGCCAGGCCACGCACGCCACTGCCACGCAATGCAGCAAGCAGAAAGGTTTCGGCCTGGTCATCACGGTGCTGGGCTAGCCATAACGCCTCGCCCGGTCTTACATGGCGCGCAAAAGCAGCATAGCGCGCCTGGCGTGCCGCGGCCTCAAGGCCCAGCCCTGAATCAAGCTCGACCCGTACTCGCTCAACCACCAAAGGCACGTCAATATTCGCGCAGAGCTGGCGACAGTGTGCCTCGAAGGCGTCGGCAGCATGCTGCAAGCCATGGTGCACATGCAGCGCCTTCAGCGGCCGCGAATGGCGTCGGCAGGCGGCCACCGTCAACGTTAGCAGCAGGCTGGAGTCGAGTCCCCCCGAGAGGGCGACCCAAACGATACGCCCCGGCGCAGTCCGGGCCAGGGCGTTATCGATCAGTACTTGCAGCGCATCACTTTCAGGCAGGCGACCCATAGCTCATCAGGCGCTCGTAACGACGTTGGAGAAGGGCGTCGGTGTCCATCGCTTCAAGCCGGTCAAGACTCGCCAGCAAGGCCTCCTTGACCCTCTCCGCCGTTGTCTGCGGTTGACGATGGGCACCACCCAGCGGTTCCTCGATCAAGGTATCAACGAAGCCAAGCTCCTGCAGGCGCTCGGTGGTGACACCCATGGCCTGGGCGGCATCGGCTGCCTTTTCGGCACTACGCCAGAGAATGGAAGCACAGCCCTCGGGGGAGATCACCGAGTAGGTGGAAAACTGCAGCATGGCCAGTTCATCACAAACGCCGATGGCCAGTGCCCCGCCGGAACCACCCTCACCCACCACGGTAGAAATGATTGGCGTCTTGAGCCGTGACATGACCGCCAGATTGTAGGCAATCGCCTCACTCTGGCCGCGCTCTTCGGCATCAATACCCGGGTAGGCTCCCGGCGTGTCAATGAAAGTGAGCACCGGCATCTTGAAACGCTCGGCCATCTCCATCAGCCGGCACGCTTTACGGTAGCCCTCGGGGCGCGGCATCCCGAAGTTACGCCGCACCTTCTCTTTCACCTCGCGCCCTTTTTGGTGGCCAATGACCATGACCGGACGATCTTCCAGGCGGGCGACACCACCGACAATGGCGGGGTCATCAGCAAACAGGCGATCGCCGTGCAACTCATCGAAGTCGGTAAAGATATAGTCAAGATAGTCGAGCGTGTAGGGACGCTGCGGGTGACGTGAAAGCTGCGACACCTGCCACGGGGTCAGGTCCTTGAAGACCGATTCGGTGAGTTTGCGGCTTTTCTCCTCGAGGCGCGAGATTTCGTCACTGAGGTTGACCTGGCTGTCGTTGCCGACCAGGCGCAGCTCTTCAATCTTGGCCTGGAGTTCGGCGATGGGCTGTTCGAAATCGAGATAGTTGGGATTCATAGTGGCTAAGCTGCCTTGTGTTCGCTGTAGCCGGGGCGCAACAAACGTAAAACGCCCCGCCAGTCATATTTTTTGAGTGTCGGGCATTATCGCACCCTCAACGCACTACGCAAGGCAGCACTCAACGGTACTTCAAGCGCACGCCATCTTGCCCTTCCACATCACGCAGGGTAATCAGCAACTCATCGGTGGGTGCCACGCGCCACTGTTCGCCAAGTTCCAGCCAGCCACTGGCCACAGGGTTGCGGTAACGCAGCCGTACCGGCAGGCCTTCGGCATTGCGATGGGGGGATAGTCTTTCGCGCAGGTTTTCCACCAAGCGGCCGTTGACCGTAGCTCCATCGAGTGACAGTTCCACGGCTTCACCATAGCGGGTACGCGCCGCCACCATGGGCGTTACTTCCTTGCCGCGCAAGCGCAGTCCACCGGAAAAATCGTCGTTGGAAACTTCCCCCTCCACGATCAGCACCTGGTCGGCCTCGATTTCGCCACGCAGTTGATCATAGAGTTCACCGAACAGCGATGCTTCGATACGCCCGGTGCGGTCATCCAGGGTAATGAAGGCCATGGTATCACCACGCTTGGACTTCATGGTGCGCAGCGCCACTACCAGGCCCGCTACACGCTGCGGCTCCCGCGAAGGTTTGAGATCGGCAATACGGGTGGAAACGAATCGCGCCAGCTCCTTCTCATACTCGTCAATGGGGTGTCCGGTCAGGTAGAGCCCAAGCGTTTCCTTCTCGCCCGTCAGGCGCTCTTTATCACTCCACTCACGGGTGTGACGATAAGCAGCGTACGGATCACTCTCGGCCTCGTCACTGGCGAAGGCTTCGCCAAACATGTCCATGATGCCCAGGCTCTGGTTGGCCTGGGTCTGGGCCGCCGCCTTGAGCGCATCATCCAGTCCCGCAGCCAGCACTGCCCGGCTCGGGCCCAGGTTATCCAGCGCACCGGAGCGAATCAGTGCCTCCAGGGTGCGCTTGTTCATGCGCTTGGGGTCGATCCGGCGACAGAAGTCGAACAGATCCTGAAAGGGCCCCTCGGCCGCGCGAGCCTCGACGATGGCGCCAATCGGCCCTTCACCTACGCCACGAATGGCGCCCAGGCCATAGACGACCCGCCCCTCGTCATCGACACTGAACTTGTAAGCGCCGACATTCACATCCGGAGGCGTCACGGTCAGGCCGATCCGCCGTGACTCCTCGATCAGCGGAACCACCTTGTCGAGGTTATCCATCTCGGTGGACATCACCGCAGCCATGAACGGACCGGGATAGTGGGTCTTGAGCCAGGCGGTCTGATAAGAGACCAGGCCATAGGCCGCCGAGTGCGACTTGTTGAAGCCGTAGCCGGCAAACTTTTCTACCAGGTCAAAAATATTCCCGGCCAGCTCCTTGTCGATGCCGTTAGCCGCGCACCCCTCCATGAAACCGGAGCGTTGTTTGGCCATCTCTTCGGGTTTTTTCTTGCCCATGGCACGGCGCAGCATGTCGGCCTGGCCCAGGCTGTAACCGGCCAGCACCTGGGCAATCTGCATGACCTGTTCCTGATACAGGATGATGCCGTAAGTGGGTTCGAGCACCGGCTTGAGCCACTCGTGCTGGTAGTCCGGATGTGGGTAAGAGATCTCGGCACGACCATGCTTGCGGTTGATGAAGTCATCGACCATGCCCGACTGCAGGGGGCCCGGGCGGAACAGGGCTACCAGGGCGATCATGTCCTCCAGGGAGTCGGGCTGCAAACGCTTGATCAGCTCCTTCATGCCACGTGACTCGAGCTGGAACACCGCCGTGGTCTCGGCGCGCTTGAGCATCTCGAAAGTGGCATGGTCATCCAGCGGAATGCTGTCGATATCGAGTGCGCTTTCGCCTTCAACGGCCCGCACTTTGTCGACCATCTCCAATGCCCAATCAATGATGGTCAGGGTACGCAGGCCAAGAAAGTCGAACTTGACCAGCCCCGCCTCTTCGATATCGTTCTTGTCGAACTGCACCATCAACCCCGAGCCATCCTCATCAGACAGCAGTGGGGCAAAGTCAGTGAGTTTGGTCGGTGCAATCACCACTCCACCAGCGTGCTTGCCGGTACCCCGGGTCACCCCTTCGAGCTTGACCGCCATCTCCCATATCTCGGCAGCCTCCTCGTCAGCCTCTAGAAACTCCTTGAGTGCCGGCTCGGCTTCCAGCGCCTTGGTCAGGGTCATGCCCACCTCGAAAGGGATCAGCTTGGAAAGCTTGTCGCCTAGCGAATAGGGCTTGCCCTGGGCCCGCGCTACATCACGCACCACCGCCTTGGCGGCCATGGTGCCGAAAGTCACAATTTGCGACACCGCATCACGGCCGTAGCGTTCCGCTACGTAGTCGATCACCCGATCGCGCTTCTCCATGCAAAAATCGACGTCAAAGTCAGGCATCGAGACGCGTTCGGGGTTAAGAAAGCGCTCAAACAGCAGGTCATATTCCAGCGGATCGAGATCTGTAATCTTCTGTGCATAAGCCACCAGAGAGCCGGCACCAGCCCCTCGTCCCGGCCCCACCGGCACATCGTTGTCCTTGGCCCACTTGATGAAGTCCATCACAATCAGGAAGTAGCCGGGAAAGCCCATCTGAATAATGATGTCGAGTTCGAAATCAAGCCGCTCGCGGTAGCGTTTGTCGATCTCGGCAAACTCGGCGCCATCACGGGGATAACGCGCCGCCGGATAGAGAAAGTCGAGACGCTCGCTGAGCCCGTCATGGGAAACCTGACGGAAAAACTCATCCTGGGTCATGCCCTCGGGAATTTCGAACTCGGGCAGGAAAATTTCACCCAGGCGCACATCGACATTACAGCGCGCCGCAATCATTACGCTGTTTTCCAGCGCCGCAGGGATATCGGCAAACAGCTCGCTCATCTCCGCCGGGCTTTTCAGGTACTGCTCTTCGGTATACTTGCGCTCACGACGCGGGTCGTCCAGCGCCCTGCCCTCACCAATGGCGACACGGGTCTCATGCGCCCAGAAGTCGTCGCGGGTAAGAAAGCGTACATCATTGGTAGCTACCACCGGTGTGTCCGAGGCCATCGCCAGTGCTACCGAAAGATGCACACACTCCTCTTCCAGAGGCCTCCCAGTACGGATCAGCTCCAGATAGAACCGGTCAGGAAAAGCAGCTTTCCACTCCTCAAGCAGAGCCTCTGCCTCATCCTCATGAGCCGAGAGCAAATGGCGACCGATATCACCATCGCGCCCGCCCGAAAGTGCGATCAGGCCTTCACTCTGCGCCAGTACCCAGCTCTTCTCCAGCAACGCCCGGCCCTGGCGTTGCCCCACCACCCAGCCACGCGAAATCAATTCGGTCAGGTTGCGATAACCGGTATTGTTCATCGCCAGCAATGTCAGGCGGTAGGGGTGCTCATTATCGTGGGGGTTCGTCAGCCACAGGTCACTGCCGATAATGGGCTTGATACCGGCACGCTGGGCACCACTGTAGAATTTGACCAGGCCAAACAGGTTGGTTTCATCGGTCACGGCCAGAGCCGGCATGCCCTGCTCGGTAGCCGTCTTGAGCAGGGGGTTGAGCCGCACCAGACCATCAACCAGGGAAAACTCGGTGTGCAGGCGTAAATGGACGAAAGGCAGCGTCATGACGAACTCAAAGCTTGCTGTTGAATGAACCCCAGCGGTGAATGAACCCACGGCAGCGGGAGCATGGCGGCAGAAAGAAGCAATTAGAGCAGTTCGAACTGCCTTTTGAGCGGGGCAAATGAACGGCGATGCTCGGGCAAGGCCCCGAGACGCTCAAGGGCCTCCAGGTGCTCGCGGGTGGCGTAACCTTTGTGGCGCGCAAAGCCGTACTCGGGATAGCGACTATCAAGCGCTATCATTTGAGCGTCGCGCGCGACCTTGGCCAGTATTGAAGCTGCGCCAATGGCTGGATGTCGGGCATCCCCTTTCACCACCGCCTGGCCCCGAACATGATGCCCGGGCAACCGATTGCCGTCCACCAGCAGGTACTCCGGTGCAAGTGGCAAGCCATCGATGGCACGGCGCATCGCCAGATGGGTGGCATGGTAGATATTAAGCTCATCGACCTCGGCATGACTCGCCTCGCCCACAGCGAATGCAAGCGCCTTGGCACGAATCTCGACATCAAGCTCCAGACGGCGCTGCGGGGTGAGCTTCTTCGAGTCGTTCAGCCCCGCAATAGGCTGCATCGGGTCGAGGATCACCGCCGCTGCAACCACCGACCCGATCAGCGGCCCCCGCCCCACCTCATCGATGCCGGCCAGCATATGTCCCTGATAGTCTATAACCAGCGGCATCGACTGGATGTCACTCACTGCCTGCTCTCCGAATCGTCTCATACTTTTTAACGGTGCTGGTCACCGAAGCCGGCAAGGGCCGTCCCGCCACTACCGCTTCAATGGCTTCTACTGCCCGGACACTGGCATTTCGCTGCAATTCAGCATGCAGCGTGGCAAAGCGCTGCTCCAGCGCAGCACGCGCCTCACCGTCATCCAGCATACTGCCCAGCTGCCCGGCCAGCTTTTCAGGCGTCACCGCATCCTGAATCAGTTCGGGCACCAACGTTTCCTGGGCAATCAGGTTGGGCAGCGAAATCCATGGGGTCTTGACCAGGCGGCGCGCCAGCCAGTGCGTAATCGGTGCCATGCGATAAGCCACCAGCATCGAGCGGTGACAGAGCATGGCCTCCAGTGCCGCCGTGCCTGAAGCAAGCAGAACCGCATCGCTCGCCACCATGGCCTGACGTGCCTGCCCATCCAGCAGGATAACGTGTCTTTCAAGCCCGGGCCGTTGGGCCAACAGCGCTTCGAGCTGTACCCGTCGCAGCGGGTTGGCTGCCGGAATCAGTACCTGCAGCGCCGGACGCTCGCGGCACAGACGCTCTGCCGTATCGAGGAAGGTAGCCCCAAGAAAGCGAATCTCGTTGGCACGGGAGCCGGGCAATACAGCCAGCACCGGCGCGCTGGGTGATAATCCCAGCTCAATGCGCGTACCCTCACGGTCAGTCACCAGCGGCAACTCATCCGCCAGAGGGTGCCCGACGAAAGCCACCGGCAGCCCGTGCTGCTCATAGAAGGCAGCCTCGAAGGGCAACAGGGCCAGCATGGCATCCACTGCGCGGACAATGCCTTTCACCCGCCCCTGACGCCAGGCCCAAACCGAGGGGCTGACGTAGTGCATCGTGGTCAAGCCCGCTTCGCGCAGTTGGCGCTCCAGGCCGAGATTGAAGTCGGGCGCATCGATACCGATCATCACGTCCGGCTTCCAGGCTAGTGCATCCTCGCGTAGCGCCCGGCGCACACGGAGCAGCTGCGGCAGGTGCTTGACCACTTCCACCAGCCCCATCACCGACAGCGTCTCCAGCGGAAAACGGCTGTCGATTCCCGCCGCGATCATACCCGGCCCACCAATACCACGGAATTCTATTTGCGGATAACGCGCCTTGAGCGCCTGCATGAGGCTGGCACCCAGCAGATCACCGGACATCTCTCCGGCCACGATATAGACGCGTGCAAGCTGGCTCATGTCAGACTCACTGGCGAGATGTTTTAGCGAATAATTCCGCGCGTCGAAACATCAATGGAAGCCGCAAAGGCCTCGGTTTCGGGGAGCGTAAAGCGGCTGCGGATCTCCTCCAGTGCCTGAGCAACGGTCAACTGCTGTCGATAGACCAGGCGGTAACACTCATTGAGCGCCTTGATCGCCTCGGGCGAGAAGCCGCGCCGCTTGAGACCGACAGAGTTGAGGCCATGCACCCGGGCCGGATTGCCGTTGATCATGACAAAGGCGGGCGTATCCTTGGTGATAATCGAACCACCACCGGCCATGGCGTGCGCACCGAAATAACAGAACTGGTGGATAGCCGACAATCCACCCAGGATGGCGAAATCGCCGAGCGTGACGTGGCCGGCCAGCGTCACCTGATTGGCCAGGATACAGTCGTTGCCGATGACACAGTCGTGGCCGACATGTACATAGGCCATGAACAGGTTACGCGAACCGATGGTGGTTTCGCCACGATCCTGAACGGTACCACGATGCAGGGTAGCCCCCTCTCGCACCACGTTGTCATCGCCCATGACCAGACGTGTCGGCTCACCGGCATACTTCTTGTCCTGGCAATCTTCTCCCACGGAAGCGAACTGAAAGATCCGCGTGCGCGCACCCAGCACCGTGGGGCCCTTGATGACTACGTGCGGCCCGATACGGCTGCCAGGGCCAATCTCGACATCGGCTCCGATCACGCTGTAGGGCCCAACCTCGACATTTTCGGCCAGGCGTGCTCCGGGGTCGACGATGGCGGTGGAATGTATCAAGAAACCTTCCTCTCGGCACAAATGATAATCGCCTCGCAGACCAATTCATCGTCAACGGTAGCATGGCAGGCAAACTTCCAGATGCCACGCTTTTCACGCTCGACTTGCGCTGACAGAACCAGACGATCCCCCGGCATTACCGGCCGCTTGAAACGCACGTTGTCACTACCGACAAGATAATAGACATAGCCATCGGCAGGTAGCTTGTTGACGGTTTTGAAGCCCAGAATACCGCAAGCCTGCGCTAGTGCTTCGAGCACCAGCACGCCCGGCATGATCGGATGGTGGGGGAAGTGACCATTGAAAAACGGTTCGTTGATACTGACGTTCTTGTAAGCAACGATGGATTCGCCGAGGCTCAGTTCCGTTACCCGGTCAATCAGCAAAAAAGGGTACCGGTGCGGCAGGTATTCACGAATCTCGTTGATGTCCATTACCATCGTAGCGACCTCTGAAATGAAGTAGGGAAGCCTGTGCGCCCATAAAACATGACGTCACCCTTGGCTTCCCGAAAAATGCCTGCTCAAGGCTGGCGTGAATTATAGCGCCGCCTGATGGTGTCTCAACCCTCCGGGGTGCGCTTCTCGAGACGGGCCAGGCGTCGCGCCATATCATCGAGCTGCTTGAAACGCACCGCATTCTTGCGCCATTGGGCATTGGCCATGGCGCCGGTACCCGAGGAGTAGACGCCCGGCTCATGGATCGAGTTGGTGACCAGGCTCATTCCGGTAACATGGACGCCATCGCAGATCGTCAAGTGCCCGGCAAGACCCACGCCGCCACCCAACATGCAGTTGCTTCCTACCTGGGTCGATCCGGCGATACCGACACAGCCGGCCAGCGCCGAGTGATCGCCAATGCGTACGTTATGGGCAATCTGGACCTGGCTGTCGATCTTTACGTCATTGCCAATCACGGTATCGTCAAGGGCTCCCCGATCAATACTGGAGCAACTGCCTACCTCGACATCATCGCCCAGCACCACACCCCCCAATTGGGCAATCTTGTGCCAGCGACTGCCGTCATGGGCAAAGCCAAAGCCGTCAGCACCGATCACACTGCCACTATGCAATATCGCACGCTGGCCAATAGTGACCCCGTGGCTGACCGTAACATTGGCGTGCAATAGCGATTGCGCACCAATGCGTGAACCGGCACCGACAAAGCAACCGGCACCCACCACCACCCGGTCACCCAGCTCGGCGCCGGCCTCAATCACCGCATGGGGGCCAATCTCGACTTCCGCTCCCAGGGCCACGTCATCGGCCACCACGGCCGTTGGGTGAATCTCCCCCTGGGGCGCTGACAATACCGGATCAAAGAGCTGCGACAGCCGGGCATAAGCAAGGTAGGGGTTGGCCAGCTCCAGACGGGCTACCGGGCAGGCAGAGGCATGCTCAGGGTGCAGCAATACCGCCCCGGCCCGGGTGCCAGACAACTCCTTGAGATAAGAGCGGTTGGCAACAAAGGCTATTTGATCAGGCTCTGCAGCCTTGAGTGTCGCCAGGCCGCGAATATGCAGCGTACCGTCGCCCACCAGGCGGGCATCAAGTCTTGTGGCCAGTTCGGCCAGGGTGTACCCAGAAGAAGCTGGAAACGTCATGGCTACCTGTCGCGACAGCAAACGGCGGCACCCTGCCACCGTGGATCATTAAAGAGAGTTGAGGATTTCGACCACTTCGCCGGTCAGATTGGGCAAGTCCCGATCCGAGTGCAGCACGCCTTGAGGCTCCACCAACACGGCGACTCCATGGCGGGATATCACCTGCTCGACTGCCTGCTCCAGTTTTGGTTCCGCCTGCTGGAGGAAGGTCTGCTCGGCGCGCATCTGCTCCTCCATCAGCTGTTGCCGCAGCTGCTCGAAACGACTCCCCTTCTGCTGAAACTCCTGGATCAGTGACTGGCGTTCGGCGTCGGGCAGGTTCTGGCCCTCTTGCTGCAAGCGTTGCTGCAGCCGTGACAGCTCCTCTCCCAGCGTCTGCGCTTCCTGCTGCTGCCCAGCCAGGCGATTGTCCAGCTCCTGCATGGAGCGCTGAGCCGCATCCGAAGCCAACAAGGCCTGACGCCAGTCCAATACGGCCACATCGTTGCCTAGCGCCGGTAGCGCCAAGGCAGCCAACAGGCCAAAGCTCAGTGCAGCAGTAAACTTGCGCATGAAAAATTGCTCCTGGCAGGCCGAATCAGAATGTCTGACCCAGCGAGAATTGGAAGAACTGGGTATCGTCACCACTTTCGTCATTGAGTGGTTCGGCGATACTGAAGGTCAGCGGCCCTACGGGAGTCAGCCAGGAAAGGCCCACACCGATGCTGTAACGCAGGTCTCCCAGATCAACACCC
>DXFC01000245.1 GCA_019114645.1 Candidatus Halomonas stercoripullorum | reverse complement strand
ACCGCCATCAGCAGCGGGAAGTTCCACGGAATGATTTGTCCCACTACTCCCAGCGGCTCATGGAAGTGGTAGGCCACAGTATTGGCGTCGATATCAGCCGCAGTACCCTCCTGGGCACGTATGCAGCCAGCGAAGTAGCGGAAGTGGTCTACTGCCAGCGGCAAATCGGCGTTAAGGGTTTCACGCACTGCCTTGCCGTTATCCCAGGTTTCGGCAACCGCCAGCTTCTCGATATTCTGTTCGATGCGATCAGCGATTCTGAGCAGCACGTTGCTGCGCTCGGCGGCAGAGGTCTTGCCCCAGGCCGGGGCGGCAGCATGGGCGGCGTCCAGCGCCTTGTCGATATCTTCTGCACCGGAGCGGGGAATTTCGCAGAACACCTCGCCGTTGACCGGACTGACGTTGTCGAAATATTCACCCTTCACCGGAGGCACAAACTCGCCGCCGATATAGTTGCCGTAACGAGATTCAAAGGTAATGACAGAACCAGCCTGACCCGGGTTGGCATAAATCATGGTGCTTTCTCCTGATGGCGTTGTCCTGGTTGGCAAAGCTTTTTTATTGGTTTCTCTTTATAGAGGTAGTGTAGTTAGCCACACAGAATATGCCTCTTATCCTTTCCGCTCGCTTCAACGCAGGGCAAGGCCCACGCTTGCCAAGCCAGACGAAGCCGGATCTTACCGGACAGCACCTGAAAGCCATGCAGCACGCCAACCATCAAGCGCTTTCAAGGTATCAAACACGCAGGCTGCGAGGCGTTTAATCTGTTCTCTGGCGGCGTCACCATCACCGTCACGGGCCCGCGCTTCCAGCTGCCGCGCCATAGCCGCCAGCTTCACGCCACCCAGGCTACCTGACTCGCCCTTGATGCGGTGTGCCACCAGCGCTATCTGCATCAGATCTCCTTGGCCAAGCGCTCCTTCAAGCGCCTCGACATAAGTGTGCAACTGTTCTGCATGCAGCTGAACGAGTGCATCAAGCGCGCTGGAATCCAGAGACTCTTGCAGGGCCTCAAGCACTCTTTCATCGAGCAGCTCAGTATCCGGTTCGTATAGCACGACATCAGCGTGCTGATTCAATGCCAAGGCACCGGGGCTGCCCAGACACTCCCGCAGCATGCCAACCAGTTCCGCGCGCTTTAATGGTTTGGCAAGATAACCATTCATCCCCGCCGTCAGGCAACGTTCGCGCTCGGCGCCGGGGCCGCCTGCCGTCATGGCCACGATGGGCACCGTACTGGACCAGCCTCCCCGCTGACGCAGTTGCTCTGTGGTTTCCAGCCCATCCATACCCGGCAGCTGCACATCCATAAAAATGATGTCGAAACGCTCCCGGGCGGTAATAGCCAGCGCTTTTTGGCCCGTTTCGGCGACTTGCACGGTGCAGCCTTGACGCTCGAGCATCGCCACCGCCACCTGTTGATTGACCAGGTTGTCCTCTACCAGCAACACCTTGCCGCCTTCGCCGGCCGGATCAGGCTCCGGCAGTCGTACAGCGGGCTTCTGAGCTTCCATCTCGACCGCTTTCAGTGGCAGCTCTATCCAGAACCGGCTACCCAGGCCCGGGCGGCTCTCGACACCCAGTGTACCGCCCATGGCCTCTGTCAGCCGGTGACTGATAGCCAATCCGAGCCCGGTACCGCCATAGCGCCGCGATGTCGAGGCGTCGCCTTGGCGGAAGGGTTCGAACAGCCAGGCCTGCTTGTCTATTTCAATGCCAGGTCCGGTATCACGCACTGACAAGCACAGATGTTCCGCTCCGCTGCGCGTTACCGTGACAGTGATTGCCCCCTGCTCGGTGAACTTGGTGGCGTTGCCAACCAGGTTAAGCAGCACCTGGCGCAACCGCGAGGGATCGCCCAGGCAGTATTCGGGCAGGTCGGGCGCCACACACCCCTCCAATCGCACTCCCTTGGCGACAGCGTGGGGCTCGAAGAGCCGGCACGCTTCGTCAACCAGGGTTGCCAACCTGACAGGCTCGCGCTCCAGCTCAAGGCGGCCGGATTCGATCTTGGAGAAGTCGAGAATATCGTTGATCAGCTCCAGTAGACGGCTGGCACTGAGCTGCAATGTACGAGCAAACTCGCGCGACTGTGTATCCAGCGGCTGATCCATGAGCAGCTCACTCATGCCGACGACACCGTTCAACGGCGTACGGATCTCGTGACTGACGGTAGCGAGGAATTCGGACTTGGCCTGGCTGGCCGCTTCGGCTTGACGCGCTGTGTCCTGCAACTCACGGCTCAGCGACTCCAGTGAGCGGCGCGCACTGGCATTGTCCCGCGCTTCACGTACCAGTGACCCGACCACCAGCAGCGCAGCCAGACTCATGGCCAGAATCAGTGCCAGGAGTACCGCATAGAGTGATTGCAGGATTTCTCTATCCCGTGTTGCCGAAGCGGCCAGATAGCCATTGGTGTCGATAATCAGCTGCTCGGTAAGACTGGCGGCTCGCTCAAGACGGTCAGCAATTACCCAGCGCTCACCCTGCTCCAGCCTCTCTATTTCATCCAGCAATTGATCCAACTGATCCATTTGCTGAATCAGCCTGGAAAAGCCTTGGCTGGCCTGGGGCATCTGCATCAATTGTTCATGCAGATCCCCGCGCTGCAGCAAATTGATCCGGTTATAGATGAGATCGAAACGCAACCGTACATCGTCTTTTGTTTCAACATTATCCAGTCGGGAAGCCAGATCACTGCGCAACTGGACAATATCGCGGTCCAGCTTATGCATGTGCCACGATACATCCCCCAGCATATGCTGATGCAACGCCTCCTGACGCCAGGCGGCGAG
>DXFC01000244.1 GCA_019114645.1 Candidatus Halomonas stercoripullorum | reverse complement strand
GAAAAAGCCCTGGAGCGCGACCACGCCAAGACCAAGTGCACCGGCGTTACCGAGCTTGGCCTGGTGCAACTGACGCGCAAGCGTACCCGTGAGAGCCTGGAGCAGACACTGTCGGAGCCCTGCCCTACCTGCAGTGGGCGCGGTACGCTGAAAACAGCAGAAACAGTGTGTTACGAGATTTTTCGTGAAATCCTGCGGGAAGAGCGCGCCTACAACGCGGAAACCTACATGGTGCTGGCCTCGCAGCCCGTGGTGGATCGTTTGCTCGACGAAGAGTCCGCTGCGGTCGCTGACTTGGAAACCTTTATTGGCAAGACCATTCGCTTCCAGGTAGAGAATCATTATTCCCAGGAGCAGTACGATATCGTGCTGATGTGAGTGGCCGATGCATCCCTACCGTCAGATGGCGCGCTGGACACTGACTCTGCTGGCCTTGCTGCTGGCCATGTTGGCACTGTTATTGCTGCTGTTAAGACTGCTGTTGCACCAGATCGATCTGCTGGGGCCACAGGTTGAATATCTGCTTGAGGCGCGTACCGGGGCGGCGGTAGAGCTCGGCGCGTTAAGCGGTGGCCTGTCTCGGTTTGATCCCTCCCTGGAAGGACACCGGCTAAGTGTCACTACCCAGCGCGGGGAAGCCGGACTGCCGCTGCTCGATGTGGAACATCTGCGTTTGCGACTCGATGCTGCTGCGAGCCTGCGTGCCGGAGTGCCGGTCGTCGAGGATGCCCGGTTGAGCGGGATAACGCTGCACCTTTATCAGGACGAACAGGGCGGCTGGCACTGGCCGGATCCGGCCAGGATCCCCCCCGAGCTGTTGGTGGGGGATTTTGATCTGGAGCGTCTCGATTTTTGGGTTGGCGTGCTGCTGCGCCAGCGTGCCTGGGTAGAGGATGTGCGCCTGGTACTGCACGGCCAGGAGCGGCGTGTCGAATTGACGGCGCCCCAGTTATTAATGACCGGTGATGCGCGCCACGCTCACCTGGAAGGGGAAATCCACCTGGAGGGGCATCAAGAGGCCACGTTGCAGGCAGTTCTGGAGATTTTCCCGGGGCCGACCGGGTTGCGCGACTTCAGTGCGGCTTTGCAGGCCAGCATGCGGCTCGACACCCTGGTGGATCTGGTCGAGCTCTTCACCCCTGATGATCCGTTACGGCTTGAGGATGCTCGCGGTGATGTCACCCTGTGGGGGCGTTGGCACCGCGGAGCACTGGCCGATGCCCGGCTCGATGCTGATGTACCACGCCTGGCACTGAGCCGGGGTGATACCCCTATTGTGCTGGAACCCTTCAAGGCGCGTGGCCAGTGGCTACGCAGTGATTCAGGCTGGGAGGCGTGGCTGCAGGGCGATGCGGCAGTCGCCGACTGGGCGGAACCGGCTGAGCTGGAATCTGGGCGCAAGCCGGCACTGCCCTATTTCTGGCACATGCGTCATGATGCCGATGGCTGGTGGTTGACCACCAGCGAGTTCGAGCTCGCTTCGCTGGCCGCATGGCGTGAGCGGGTGCTGCTACCCGAAGCGTTGGTGCGTACCATCGATGCCCTTGAGCCGCGCGGTTTGATTTCGGGGTTGGCAGTCGGGCACCGTCAGGGGCGTTGGCTGGCCCGGGCCGCTTTACATGAGGTCGAGGTGGAGCCCTGGGATGAAGCCCCGGGAGGTGGCCCGCTGGACGCTTGGGTGGAAGCCGAGGATCTTTCAGGCCGAATCGAGTTTGTCGGCGTCAATGAGCCGACCTTCAAAATCCCCCAAATCTATACTTCGCCGATGGCGCTGTCCCATGCCAGTGGTGAGGTGCGCTGGTCCTACGAGGGACCGCGCACTTTCGTCAGCGGGCGTCATCTCAAGGCGGGCTGGCAGGATGCCGAAGTCGAGGGCAGTTTTGGCTTGGCGATAGGTGGTGGCGTTCACGGTGGCTTGGGGCTGGATCTGAGCTTTCGTGATGCCGATGCACGGGAGCGGCCACTGGTGGAGTGGCTGCCTGTCAACGTTCTCGGTGAGGAGCTTAACGAGTGGTTGGCGGAAGGTGTTGCCGGGTATGTACCGAGAGGTGAGTTGCGCTTGCACTTGCCGTTGCGCAAGGGCGGCAGCGATATTGAGCCGCAGTTGAGACTCGATCTCGAAATTACAGAAGGTCAGCTACTGTTTGATCCGCGCTGGCCAATGATCGAGTCGCTCCAGGGGCGGCTTACGGCGGGTATCAATCAACTGGATGCCGAGGTGACTTCGGCCCAGAGTCTGGGCGTCCAGGGTCGCAATGGACAGATTTCCCTGCACGATGATGTGCTGCAGGTCAGTGGCGATCTCAGCGCCGATGGGAGTGCCTTGCGCCGCTATCTGAGCGCCATTCCCGCCGACGGTGTCGAGCTGGTGGAAGACTGGCAGGGTGTTGGAGAAACTGAAGGCCACCTGGAGGTCTCCACTCGCCTTGGCGAAGAAGAGGAACTCGTTGTCGATCTTGATAGCCGGGTCGATATGCAGCAACTGGTCTACCTGCCTCTCGGGGTGCCTGTCGAGAATGTGCAGGGTGCGCTTGCCTGGCGCCAGCGGGATAGGGAAGGCGGGTTGCAGGGGGAGCTGACGGGGCGTCTGTTCGATGGCCCGATCCAGGTCGGGTTTGATACGCTCGGCGGGCGTATCGAGCTGGAAGGAAGCGCGCAGGCCAGTGCGCTTCTTGAGCGCTTCGATCTCGCCGCGTTCAACACCCGGGTGAGCGGCAGGCTGCCTTGGCAGGGACATTTCACCCTTGGCGATACAGGCACGCGGTTTCGTTTCGACAGCCAGCTCCAGGGGCTGGGCATCGAGTTGCCGGCCCCGCTGGGAAAAGCCGCTGAAGAGACGCGTCCACTTTGGGTTCGGGGTGATCTGGATCAACGCTGGATAGAAGCAGAGCTTGGGGGGGATGCGCGCTTGCG
>DXFC01000243.1 GCA_019114645.1 Candidatus Halomonas stercoripullorum | reverse complement strand
CGTCATGGATACCAGCGAGGAAACCGTCGGTTATGATGTGACCTGGCACTACGATGGCGAGACCCATGTGGCCCGCCTGGACCAGCATCCTGACGGTAACCGTGTACTGCTTGAGGAAGGCCGGCCGCGCTGGGACCTGCCCCTGGCCAACAGCGAAGGCTGATGATGGTTCTAGACGTGCTTGAGGTACCAGGCATATTCCAGTGCACTCACCGTCTGCATCGCCAACTCGCGCTCCGCCCGGCGGTTGGCGATGAACACGTGCACAAAATCATGTCCCAGTGCCTCATTCAATGTCTCGTTTCTCTCCAGTCGATCAAGGGCTTGCTGCCAGCTGTTGGTCAGTGTGGGTGCAAACTGTTCGTAGGCGTTACCTGTCACGGGAGCAGGCGGCATTAGCTGCCTGTTGAGGCCATGCTCAATACTTGCCAGAAGGACTGCCAGCAGCAAGTAGGGATTGACGTCGGCACCAGCGACCCGGTGTTCGATGCGGCGAGCGTCGTTGGCACCGGACGGAATACGTAGTGCTACCGAGCGGTTGTCAAACCCCCAGGTGGGGGCCATGGGCACATAAAGGCCGGGCTGAAAGCGGCGAAAGGAGTTGAGGTTCGGGGCGAAAATCGCCATGGAGTCCGGCATCAGTTCGAGTAGGCCGGCCATGGCATGGTGCAAGATTCGGGTGCCGAGGGGATTGCCGTTATCGGCGGCGAAGACGTTGCTACCGCTGGCATCGAGCAGGCTGAGGTGGACGTGACAGCCGTTGCCGGCTTCAAGGCCGTAGGGCTTGGCCATGAAGGTGGCTTCAAAACCGTGATTGAGCGCAACACCCTTGATCAGGCGCTTGAGCAATACGGCACTATCGCAGGCTTTTACTACGTCATGACTGTGGCTGAGGGTGATTTCAAACTGGCCCGGGGCGCACTCCTTGAGAATGGTCTCCAGCGGCAGCGATTGACACTGTGCGCAGCGCTGCACGTCGTCGAGAAAATTGGCATACTCATCAAGTTCATCAATGGCGAACAGCTGGCACTGGCTGGCACGCTCACCACTGCGCGGCGACAAGGGTGGCTGAATACCGCCACCCTGGGTTCGCTTGCGGTCAACCAGATAGAACTCCAACTCCATTGCCGCCACTGGCGTTAGACCACGTTCGCTGAAACGTGCGAGTTGACGTGCCAGGACGTAGCGGGGATCGGCAAAGAAGGGCGAGCCATCCGTCTCTTCCATGCTTAACAGCAACTGTGCCTGGCGCCCATCGGGTCGCCACGGGGTGGGCTTCAGGCTCCCGGCGCGTGGCCGGCAGATTCGGTCACCATCGCCGCTGGAGAGTCCCAGCCCCGTGGCTTCGATGGTATGCCCGCTGATATCGATGGCAAAAACAGATGCGGGAAGATGAACGCCAGTGTGGCATGCTGCCTCCAGTTTCTCTCGGGGAATGCGCTTGCCGCGCAGCACACCGTTCAGGTCGCTGATCAGTAAATCGATGCTGTCAATGTGGGGGTGGGCGGCGAGAAACGCCCGAGCGTCGTCGGCGCTGAGAGACGGCATGGCGACACCTCCGGGTGACTTCGGTAGTGAAGTCGTCTTATCTTTCGGTGATGCAGGTAGGTTGTCAAATGCGATCAAAGACAAAGGAGCACGACCGTGAGCCAGAAACACTCCCCGCGAATCCGGGCCGACTGGCAGGCGTTGGCCGATGAGCTCAGCTTTGAAACCGGTGCCTTTATTGATGGAGAGTTCGTTGCTGCTGCCAGTGGCGACACCTTTGAATCACGCAATCCGGCGACAGGTGAGCTGCTGGGGCAGGTAGCGAGTTGCACGGAAGCTGACGCCGAGCGGGCAGTGACAGTGGCTCGTGACGCTTTTCAGCGTGGTGAGTGGTCCCGCCTGGCGCCAGGCAAGCGCAAAAGAACGTTGCTGCAACTGGCCGACCTGATGGAGGCCAACAAGCAGGAACTGGCGCTGATCGATACCCTGGACATGGGCAAGCCCATTACCAGCTCCTTGAGTGATATGGCGGGCGCCATCGCTTGTCTACGTTATCAGGCCGAGTGCATCGACAAGCTCTATGGCGAGGTGGCACCCACCGGCGAGGAGACGCTGGCGCTGGTGCTGCGTGAGCCTATTGGCGTAGTGGCCGCCATCGTGCCCTGGAACTTCCCGCTGATGATGACCGCCTGGAAAATCGCTCCGGCGCTTGCTGCCGGAAACAGCGTGATTCTCAAGCCCTCGGAAAAATCGCCACTTTCGGCGCTGCGGTTGGCGCAATTGGCGCAGGAGGCAGGCATTCCGCGCGGTGTGTTCCAGGTGTTGCCGGGCTTCGGCCATGTTGTGGGGCGGGCGCTGGGGCTCTCCATGCAGGTCGACTGCATCTCATTCACTGGCTCCACTGCAGTGGGCAAACAGCTGATGCAGTATGCCGGCCAGTCCAATCTCAAGCGGGTTTATCTGGAGTGTGGCGGCAAGTCGCCGAATATCGTTTTTGCCGACTGCAAGGAGATTGACAAGGTTGCCGGCCATGCTGCGGCCGCGATTTTCTACAACCAGGGCGAGGTGTGCATCGCCGGCTCGCGGCTGCTGGTGGAGAACTCGATTCGCGAAACCTTTGTCGAGAAGGTGTTGACGGCAGCAGAGGGCATGCAGCCGGGCGATCCGCTGGATCCTGATAGCTTCATGGGTGCCATGGTTGACGAGACCCAGTATCAGCGTGTGCTCGGCTATATTCGCCAGGGCGTGGAAGAGGGGGCACGGTTGCGGAGCGGAGGGCAGGCGCTGGAAGGCCCTGGTCTGTTCATTCCGCCCACGGTGTTCGACAACGTGACCCCGGCCATGAGCATTGCCCGTGAAGAGATCTTTGGTCCGGTGCTGACGGTGTTCGGTTTCGATACCGAGGAGGAGGCAGTCGCCATGGCCAATGACACGCCCTATGGCTTGGCCGCGGGGCTGTGGAGCCAGGATATCGACCGGATCATGCGCGTTACCCGTGGTTTGGAGTCGGGGCAGGTGTACGTCAATAACTGGGCCGGCGGTGATCAGACCATGCCCTTCGGTGGCGTGAAGCAGTCAGGCAACGGGCGAGATAAATCCCCGCATAGCCTGGCGGAATATACCCAGCTAAAAAGCGTGTGGATGTCCCTGCAGTGAGTGCAAACCTTTTGAGTTCTATTTTTCTGGAGCATGCTGCGGCACTCGCAGGGTTGTTGGCCTTTGTCGTTGCCTGGGGCCTGGCGAATCTGGTGGCGAACCGGCGTCGACTTGGCGAGGAGCAGCGGCACGGAGCCCGGGTTCGTGAGCTCAATGAGCATTTGGCCGAGCGCGAGCGTCGGCTTGAAGCGTTGCACAGCGAGCTGAACGAGGTGCGGCTGCGCGAGGCGCGTCTGGCTACCACGCTGGAGCAGAAGCAGCAGCACTTCGAGGCGCAGTTGGGGTTGTTGCGTGACAGCCGTGAACAGTTGCGCCAGGAGTTCGAAAATCTGGCCAACGAGATCCTTGAGCGCAAGGGGCGGGCCTTCTCCGAGCTTTCGCAGCAACGTATCAACGGCCTGCTGCAACCGATTCAGGCGGAGATGAAGGGCTTTCGCGAAAAAGTGGAGTCGATTCATCGTCATGAAACCGAGCAGCGGGCCGGGTTGAGTGCCGAGTTGCGCCATTTGCAAGCGCTCAATCGCGAGATCACCGATCAGGCCGAGCGTTTGACCCAGGCGCTGCAGGGGCAGAAGAAGGTACAGGGCAACTGGGGCGAGCTGATGCTCGAAAACGTGCTGGAAGGCTCCGGCCTGCGCCCCGGCAAGGACTACCGGCGCGAGGTCAGTTTCGCTACCGAGCATGGTCGGCGACGGCCCGATGCGGTGGTCTATCTGCCCCAGGGACGCCATCTGGTCATCGACGCCAAAACTTCGCTTGCCGCCTATGTGCGCTACGTCAATGCCGAGGATGAGGGCGAGCGTGAGCTGGCGCTGGCGGCCCACACGGCGGCGGTGGGCGAACGCATTGCGGAACTCGCCGACAAGCATTACTACGATTTGCCGGGGCTTAATTCGCCTGACGTGGTGATCATGTTTGTGCCGGTGGAGTCGGCCTATGTTGAGGCACTCAAACATGACGAGACGCTTTTTCAGCGCGCTCTGGAGCATAACGTTCTGGTGGCGACTCCCACCACGCTGCTGACGAGCCTTAATGTGGTGCGCCAGTTATGGCGCTTTGAAGATCAGAGCCGTCATAGCGCTGAGCTGGCCAGCCGTGCCGAGAAGTTCTACAACAAGCTGCGCCTGTTTCTGGAAAGCATGCAGGAGATGAAAACCAGACTGGATGGCGCTCGTGACAGCTATGACCGCGCCATGGGTCAACTGGTCGATGGCCGCGGCAACTTGATCAAACAGGCCGCCGAGTTCCAGCAGCTGGGTGTGGCAGTGAAAAAGGAGCTGCCTGCCGAGCTGGTTGAGCGGGCGGCGCTGGAGCTGGAAGCGGAGCGTCATCGCGATGTTGCAAGGCTTGGCGAGGAACAGGAAGGTAGCCCGTGAAGAGAACAGAACATAGCTCCGGCGAGGCCAAGGTTTTGGCGGCTCAGCGTGCATCCCGGTGGCTGGTTGTGGCATTGACGATGCTGACAATGCTGGCATTTGCCGCGAATTCGCTATTGACGCGAATGGCACTGGAAGAGACCTTCATTGATCCGGCAACCTTTACCACGGTGCGGTTGG
>DXFC01000242.1 GCA_019114645.1 Candidatus Halomonas stercoripullorum | reverse complement strand
ACGGTGAGCTGGGTATGCTGGCGCCGCTCCGGGTCGCTGTAACGCAGAAAAGTACTGAGCATATAGCGGCGGAAGGCTTCGGCCTGGCCCGGGCTGTCGAGGAAATGGCAGTGATCCGCAACGCCGGGCGTACCGAAATCATTGCTTACACTACCCAGGGAGAGCACCAGGTAATCATAATCAAGGCGGCGGGCAGGGAGGATTTCCTCGCCATAATCGTCGTGTATCGGCGCGAGAAGCACTTGGCGGGCCTCGCGATCCAGTCCCGCCAGGGTGCCGCGCTGAAAGCGATAGCCATTGGCCCCGGCGTGACCCTGGTACGAGATCTCGTCAATACTGGAATCAAGCGCGCCGGTCGCGACTTCGTGCAGTAGTGGCTTCCAGATATGTGTGGAGTTACGGTCGATCAATGTGATTACCGCTTTGCCACGCCGTCCTAATCGCCTGCCGAGGCGAGTCACCAGTTCCAGGCCGCCGGCACCGCCACCGACGACAACGATGCGTGTTGTTTTCATCAGAGCTCCGCTATAAGGAAATTTGCAATCAAGAAAAGGGTGTCCTTACTGTACCGCTTGCAGCCGTGAAACGTTTGCTTTTTGTTGAAGACGGCTCGTTGCCTCGTTGCGGCAGTACTCAAGTGTCAGGAAATAAGGCTACCATGGTAAGTAAGTGCTTACCGGGGCGTTTATACCGGCTTCAATAGTAGGGTCGTCATACACCGCACGCTATCGGTCGGGAGGAAAGGATATGGAGGTTCGCTACGCCTTGGGTGAGTGTTCATTAGGTACGATATTGGTGGCGGCCAGCGAAAAGGGGGTTTGTGCTATTTCTCTGGGTAGTGATTCTGAGCAGCTAGTGCAGGAGCTCCTGGATCGTTTCCCCAATGCGGACCTGCCCCCCGGGGGAGAGGACTTCGACGACTGGATAGCCAGTGTGGTGGGCTTCGTCGAGACGCCTGGTGCCGGGTTGTCGCTACCGCTGGATATTCGTGGGAGCGCATTTCAGCAGCGGGTCTGGCAAGCACTGACAGAGATCCCGCTCGGCACTACCCTCAGCTATACCCAGCTGGCGGAGCGGATCGGCTCGCCCAAGGCAGTCCGTGCCGTGGCCAGCGCTTGTGCGACCAACACCATTGCGCTTGCCATTCCCTGCCACCGTGTTGTGCGTAGCGACGGCTCGCTTTCCGGATATCGTTGGGGGGTGGAGCGCAAGCGTATGCTGCTGGAGCGTGAGGTTAACGCTCCTACACCTTTACCAGGCTGACTCATCGCGGCTTCAATGCGGGATCGTAGCCAGCGCCTCCACCAGATAGTCGATCATGGCTCGCACCTTGGCAGGTGGCCGCCGGTCGGGTGGGTAGAGCACATGGATGCCGCCAAGCTCAATGGTGGGCTTGTCCAGTTCCAGCGCTACCAGCTTCCCGTGCTCTAGTGCTTCACCGACGATAAAACGCGGTTGGTAGATGATCCCCTGGCCGTGTACCGCTGCAACCAGCAAGGCATCGCCGTTATTGGCATGCAGATTACCACTGACCGGCACCTTGAATTCGCCGTGGGTGCCAAAGCCCCAATGCTTGTCGCTCTGGGAGGCAGAGAGTGTATAGCCCAGGCAGTTGTGCTGGGTGAGTTCGTTGATGCGTCGCGGAATACCCCGACGATCAAGGTAATCCGGTGCGGCGCACACCACCATGTCACTATCGCCAAGTCGACGCGCCTGCAGCGGGCTATCCGCCAGTCTGCCAATACGAATGGCCAGGTCCCAGTTGCCGGCGATCAGGTCGAGCTGGGTATCGCTGAGCCCCAGCTCGACTTCCACTTCAGGGTGACGGCGGCAGAATTCAGGAATCAGCGGGGCAATAAAGCTGTGACCGAAGGAGACCGGTACATTCATACGCAAGCGTCCAGTCGCCTTGATGCGTTGCGACGTAGCGGCCGCTTCGGCTTCGTCAATCTCCGGCAGAATGCGTTGGCAGGCTTCAAGGTAGTCACTTCCGGCTTCGGTGAGGCTGAGTCGCCGGGTGGTGCGGTGGAAAAGTTTGACACCGAGACGCGCTTCCAATGCATTGACGTGTTTGGTGGCCATCGCCGGTGACATGTTCAGTTGGCGACCAGCGGCGGACAGGCTGCCGGCACTGGCGGCGCGGACAAAGACTCGCATGCTGGTAATCCGGTCCATCCTCTTTCCTTACTTTTATTTCGTACTATTAGTACGAAGTGTTTTCTTTTTTGTGCCGGTTATCCCTTTTTAGTCGTTAATCTATACTCTGGACATGAATTTAGCCAGAGGACACACCATGCCCAGTGATAACCGTACCGTGACACCAAACGCTCAGCGCATGCCGGTGCTATTTATTCCCCATGGGGCGGGGCCGTGCTTCTTCATGGACTGGAACCCGGCGGATACCTGGACCCAGATGCGCAGTTTTCTCGAAGGCGTAGCAGAGACGCTGCCGGTGCGGCCCAGCGCCATCGTTTCGGTGTCGGCACATTGGATGACACCGCAGTTCAGTATTACCGGCCATACACAACCGCCACTGATTTATGACTACCAGGGGTTTCCGCCGCACACCTATGAGCTGACCTATCCTGCTCCTGGCAGCCCGGCGCTGGCCGAGCAAGTGGCGCAGCGGTTGGAACAGGCAGGACTGGAAGCCGTGATTGATGCCGAGCGTGGCTATGACCACGGTATGTTCATTCCCCTCAAGCTGATGTTTCCGAAAGCGGAAATTCCGGTGATCCAGCTCTCGCTGCGTAAAGATCTGGCCCCCGACGCCCATCTGCAAGCCGGACGTGCACTGGAAGCATTGCGTGATGAGGGGGTGTTGATCGTCGGCAGTGGCATGAGCTTTCACAACATGCGCGGTTACGGTGACCCGCGTTACACACCGCTCTCTGCGGCGTTTGATGACTGGCTGACCGCTGCGGTGGAGAGCCCCCAGTCACAGCGCGATACGCTGCTGCAAAACTGGAACCAGGCACCCCATGCCTATGACTGTCATCCGCCAGGCCATGAAGAGCATTTGATTCCGTTGCTGGTGGCAGCCGGTGCCGGCGGTGAGTCGGCGGGCCGCAGGGTTTATTCGGAGCGGGTCATGCAAACCACGATTTCAGCGTACCGTTTCGGCTGACGCTGAATAAGCGAGGTAGGTGCACAGGCACTGGTTGATGCAGGACAGTTCTGTCAGCATTTAGCCATGTTTATATGGAAGAATGTCTGATCCAAGAAGACTGAAAAGGAAGGCTCGATGAATAGTGATACCAAGCAGCGTTACGGTACGATTTCCCGCTGGTTGCATTGGGGCATGGGATTTTTGATCGTCTGGCAACTGCTGAAAATTTTTGACCGCATCAACGATGGCGAGCACTGGGTGGGTGAGACGCTGGTTCCCTGGCATGTGTCCATCGGTACCCTGCTGCTGTTGCTGGCTGTGCTGCGTATCGTCTGGGCGGTGATCAAACGCCATGAGCGTCCCGATGTGGTGGACCCGGGCGTGGCAGGCAAGCTGGCCAAGGCAGGGCATGGCTTGCTCTACCTGGCCATGCTGCTGATGCCTGTTACCGGCATCAGCATCCTGATTGGTGGCGGTTATGGCCTCACCGCGTTTGGTGTCGAGTTGATTGCCGGTGGAGATGAAATTCCTTGGCTGTCCAGCTTCGGCGGCACTCTCCACTCGCCGGTCGCCTGGTTGCTGCTGCTCATGATCATTGGCCATGCGGGTATGGCGTTTGTGCACCACTTCGCTAAAAAAGATGGAGTACTGCAGCGCATGCTCTGATGGGGTTATTCAGTCGCCTGGCTGCGCAGCCAGGCGATCTCCTCGGCCCAGATCGCGGGTTCGATGGTTTCCAGCACCATCGGTATCCCGTCGATGCGTGGATCGCGCATGATGGTAGTAAAGGCGTCTAGCCCAATATTGCCTTTCCCCAGACTATGATGACGGTCGACGCGGCTGGCGAGCTCGCTCTTGGCATCGTTGAGGTGCATGCCGCGCAAGTACTCGAATCCCACCACCTTGCCGAACTCGTCCAGCGTGGCGGTGCAGGCTTCCGGTGTGCGCAGGTCATAGCCGGCGGCAAAGGCGTGACAGGTGTCGATACAGACGCCCACCCGTGATTTATCATCAACCTGCTCAATGATTTCCGCCAGGTGTTCAAAGCGCCAGCCCAGGTTGGTGCCTTGTCCCGCGGTGTTCTCGATAACCGCAACAACGCTCTTGGTGTCGGCCAGGGCGAGATTGACCGATTCGGCTATGCGGCTGAGACAGTCGCTTTCACTGATCTTCTTGAGATGGCTGCCCGGGTGGAAGTTGAGCAGTGTCAGTCCGAGCTGTTCACAGCGTTGCATCTCGTCAAGGAAGGCGGCGCGTGATTTCTCTAGCCCTGCCTGATCCGGATGGCCCAGATTGATCAAGTAGCTGTCGTGGGGCAGGATCTGCCCAGGACCGAAGCCGTGTTCGCGACAGGCATTGCGGAAGGCCTCGATGGTGGCTTCCTCCAGTGGCTTGGCTTTCCACTGGCGCTGGTTTTTGGTGAACAGGGCGAAAGCGTCAGCGCCGATCTCGACGGCGCGTAGCACGGCCTGATCGGGCCCGCCGGCGGCACTGACATGGGCACCGATATATTTCATCTGTTTCTCCGTAGTCGTGAGGATCTGTGGTGGCCATAACGATAGCATGACGTGCATGACCCCGGCAGAGCCAGGCTCAGAGCCACCAGGCAGTTGCCAATCCCACGGCTGCCGAAGCCAGTACCGGCACAGCGATGTAACGTGTCAGGCGGACGCTGCCGGCGGTGGCGGTAAACACCAATTTGAACAGGTTATTGACCGAGGCGGCCAAGACTATACCTAATGCCGCGACAGACATCTCAATGGAAACCGAGGCCATGCGGCTCAGCGACATGGCGACGGCATGCACATCGGCGGTTCCGGAGATGGTGGCAAGTAAAAAAATCCCGGCATTTCCGAGCCATTCACGCAACCACTCGCCCAGCAACATGATCACCACCAGCAGGGTGCCAAGCGTCAGCGCTGCCTTCAACTCCAGCGGGTTTTGCGTCATGGGCTGATTGGCCGATAACTTGCTTCGATGGCGCCACCATAGCCACAGTGCCGGCAGGAAAAGCACGACTCCCATGGCGGCTACCGGTAGCCATAGATAGGTCACCAGAGTGGGACGAATCAGCGCGGCGTAAATAAGCAGTCTCGGTAGCATGGTGCTACAGGCCAGCAGAATGCCGGCAGCCAGCATCGGCACGAGTTGCGGTTCCTGCTTCGCCTGGCGAGAGTAATGCAGGGTGAGAGCGGTGGAAGAGGTGAGCCCGGCAAACAGGCCGGTGAACAGAATGCCCTTCTCGGTGCCGCCGAGACGCACGGCAAAATACCCAATGAACGAGATCGAAGCGATCAACACCACTAGCCACCAGATTTCGTAGGGGTTGAGTACCCCGCCCGGGCCCATTTCCTCATTAGGTAGCAGAGGAAGCATCACGACGCTGATCAGCAACAGTTTCAGGCCGGCATCGAGTTCGTTGGCCTGCAGTTTGTTGAGCAGCCCGTGGATCTCTCGCTTGTTATCGAGGATAAGTGCCGTGACCACGGCGCAGGCGGTGGCCAGCACGATATCCACCCCGACGGCGAGGGCGCCGAAGCAGAAGGTCAGCAATAGCCCGATCAACCCTGTGATGCTGTAGTCACCGCTCTGGTCCATGCGGGCGCGATAACCAACCAGGGCGATGCCCGCCACGGCGAAAAAGATGAGCGGAAAAGCCCAGCTGGTGAGGACTTCCGCGAGCAGGGCGGCAACGCCGCCGAACAGGCCAACCAGTGCGTGGGTGCGCACCCCGGCGACACGTTCACCCGACTCGCGTTCCCGCGCGACCCAGCCACGCTCTATGCCGATCAGCATGCCCAGCAGCAGCGCGACTGCCAGACGTGCAAGCATCGCGTGTTCGTTCAGGACATCGTTGGCAATCCCGTCCATGGCGTTGCCTGTATGTGAACCAGTGTGGTTTATAGCTTGGCGGGAGAAAGCGAGACGCGCAACTCAACGTTAACAAAACGTACGGTTTAAATTGACAAAAGCTTCTTCGCGACACTGCTTTTCTGACTTCGAAGACAGTCTTGGCGTGGCGATGACACGTCGCCGCACCAAGACTGCCGGGTATCAGAGCTTGGCTATGCCGGAAGGTTTTTCTTCATGAGCGAGCTTGAGAGTCACGCAACCGTGTCAGGCCCTCTTGTGCGGTGGAGGCTACCAGTCGGCCACTGCGGTCGTAGATACTGCCGCGAGTGAAACCGCGGGCACTGCCGGCCCAGGGGCTATCCATGTCGTAGAGGAGCCAGTCGTTGACTTTGACGTCATGGTGAAACCACAAGGCATGATCGAGGCTGGCGATCTGCAGTTGGGGGTCGCGATAGGTAATGCCATGGGGGACCAACGAGGTCATCAACAGATTGAAATCGGAGCTGTAGGCGAGCAGGTAACGGTGCAGGGCGGGATCGTCAGCCAGTTCGCCGGTGAGCCGGAACCACAGCCGTTTGCGTGCGGGCTGGCCTGGCTCGGCTTCATCGCCTAGGTGCAGAAACTCGATCGGGTGGCCGGGGAAGCGCTCCATTTGCGCACTGGGGTCATGCTCCAGGGCTTCGGGGAGCATGACATCAGGGATGGCCATTTGATGGGCGAGGCTCTCTTCCGGGCCGTGGAAAGAGGCACTGCAAAAGAAGATCGGGCGCCCTTTTTGAATGGCGGTGACGCGGCGAGTGGTGAAACTGCCACCATCGCGCACGGCATCGACCTGATAGACTACTGGGCGATGCGGGTCGCCGGGGCGCAGGAAGTAACCATGCAGCGAGTGCGCGTGGCGCTTGGCTTCCACCGTACGCGTGGCAGCGGCCAACGCCTGGCCAAGTACCTGGCCACCGAATAGCTGCGGTAGTCCCAGGTCTTGGCTACCGCCGCGAAACAGGTTCTCCTCGATCTTTTCCAGACTGAGCAGGGCAACGAGTGTGTTCAGGGCGTCGGTCATGAAACTTCCTCAAGAGCGATGCGTAACGGTTATTGAAAAATCATACGCTTGTTTTTTGTAGCATAACGGAGTCAGCGCTGATGCGCAGTGACGAATTCTATATGCATCGGGCTCTCGATCAGGCCCGCGCAGGGTTGGCAGCCGGTGAAGTCCCGGTAGGGGCCGTGGTGGTAAATGCGGCAGGGGAAGTGATCGGTACCGGCTTCAATGCCCCGATTACGGGGCAGGATCCCAGCGCGCATGCTGAAATCCGCGCACTGCGAGCCGCCGCTGCTCAGCTGGGTAATTATCGCCTCGATGGCTGCACGTTGTTCGTCACCCTGGAGCCTTGTCTGATGTGTACCGGGGCGATTATCCACGCGCGTATCGCACGACTGGTGTATGGTGCTGCCGAGCCGCGTACCGGCATGGTGGAGTCAAAAGCCAACCTCATTGACCAGCCGTGGCACAACCACCGTGTCGAGGTGGAGGGTGGTGTGCTGGCGGCCCGTGCAGCGCAGCTGCTCAAGACGTTTTTCGAGGCTCGACGCTAGGGGGTGCGCGCCACTTAATTCAAGGGCGAGATAATATCGAAAAGGGGCGGCTCACCCTGTTCGCCATTCAGCTCGTTGAGTTGCAGATACTGCTGCTGGGAGCGGTTGACGTAGGTCAGGATTTCGTAATAGCGACGAATGTTACGCACGTAGATGACAGGCTCGCCGCCGCGTGCATAGCCGTGGCGGGTCTTGCTGTGCCATTCGCGTTTCTGCAGTAGCGGCAGGGCTTCGCGCACATCTTCCCAGAGGTCGGGGTTGCCCCCCGTTTCTTCGGCGATCCGGCGTGCGTCATACAAATGCCCCAGCCCCACATTGTAAGCCGCCATGGCCATATAGAGCCGGTCTTCTCCCTGAATAGTGTCAGGCAAGCGATCTTTGATTTGACGCAAGTAGCCGGCTCCACCATGTATGCTCTGGGCCGGATCGAGGCGGTCACTTACCCCCATTTCTTCGGCAGTTGGCAGGGTCAGCATCATCAAGCCGCGCACACCGGTCGGTGAGGTGGCCTCCGGGTCCCAGTGCGACTCCTGATAACCCAGCGCGGCGAGTAGCTTCCAGTCGAAGCCGGTGTTACGGGCCGCTTCGCGGAACAGTTCGGTATAGCGGGGCAGGCGCCGGTTGACGTGTTCGATAAAGACCCGGGCACCCACATATTCCAGATAGTCGTCATGGCCGAAGTGGCGTAGATAGAGTTCGTCGAGCTCTCCCTCCTGCTGCAGTCGAGTCAGGAAGTGGTTGGCGGTTTGTTGCAGCGTCAGGCCGTTCTTGGCGGGAAACGCCCAAACCATGGTCAGCGGGTTGCCTAGCGGAAAGCCGCGCTCCACGCCGGGAAAGAAGATGCGGTTGATGCGAAACTGATGATCGAACACCACCGCTGCGTCCAGGCTGCCGTTTTCTACCTGGCTCAGCAGTTCGGCGACTTCGACTTCGGATGACTCTTGCCAACTCAGCTTGGGGTATTCGTTCTGCAGTTCTCTGAGTTCATGGTCAGTACCTGAACCGCGAATGGTACCGATGGTAAGACCTGGCAGATCGCCAATATCATTAACTGGTGGCAGGCCACGGCGATAGACCAGCAGCGGTTGCAACTCCATGATGGGGCGGCTGTAGATGATGCCGGGTTGTGTCAGGTCGAGCGGCAGGGCGGCAGCGGCCAGATCCCCTTCTTGGCGTACCGCCTCCAGCGCACTATGAATGTGATGGCTGGAATCGAGAGTCAGGCTGACGTCGAGAAACCCAGCGAAACCACGCATCAGTTCATATTCGAAACCGGTGGGGCCGTGGCGACCTTCATAGTAGGTCGTCGGAGTGTTGCGAGTATGGAAGCTGATGAAATCGCGGGCGTGTATCGCTTCCAATAGGCCGCTGGCGGGCTGAAAGTGGCGATAGGGGGCCAGGCACAGAAAAAGCCCCAGCAGCCATAAGACGGCCAGGCGCAGGCGGCTCAGCAGAACAGGATGTGCAAGCTTGAACATGCAAATGTTGGTCGGCGATGAGGGCTCCACCATAGCCGTAAGCCAGGCGGCTGTCACCTGCCGGATTTCGTCCCGTCTCCGCTTCAAGTATCATGGCGCCTTTCGCCGCCCTGTGTGCGGCCCTTCCTCCGTTTGCTCAGAGGCTTCAAGACATGCTCGAACTTCGAGGCGCGCCCGCCCTTTCCGCCTTCCGTCACGATAAGCTGCTGGCTGCCCTGCGCGCGCGGATTCCCGAGGTCGAGTCCCTGCACGCCGATTATGTTCATTTTGTGGATCATGCCGACACGCTGGCAGATGACGAATTGAACCTGCTGAATCAGCTGCTCGACTACGGGGTCAAGCGTGAGTCCGGAGCGGTTGGCGAACAGACCGAGGGCCAGCTGTTCCTGGTGGTGCCACGCATCGGCACCCAGTCACCGTGGTCATCCAAGGCCACGGATATTGCGCATAACTGCGGTCTTGCCAAGGTGCGCCGGATCGAACGCGGCATCGCCTATCGCGTAAAACTGAAGGCTCCCATGTCGGAAGCCGCGTTTACCGCGATGGTGGAAACACTGCACGACCGCATGACGGAAACAGTGCTGGCCGATGCTTCTGATGCCGCTCGCCTGTTTGCGCATCACGAGCCGGCTCCGTTGGGCCAGGTGGATATCCTGCAAGGCGGGCGGGTTGCGCTGGAAGAGGCCAATGTCGCCCTGGGCCTGGCGCTGGCCGAGGATGAAATCGACTATCTGGTCGAGGCGTTTGGTGAGCTCGGACGCAACCCCACTGATGTCGAGCTGATGATGTTCGCCCAGGCCAACTCCGAGCATTGCCGGCATAAGATCTTCAATGCCGATTGGGTCATCGACGGCGAAGCGCAGAGCCATTCGTTGTTCAAGATGATCAAGAACACTTCCCAGGCATCGCCTGAAGGCATCCTCTCGGCCTACAGCGATAACGCGGCGGTGATCGAGGGCAGTGAGGCAGGGCGCTTTTTTGCCGCACCCCTGACCGGCAAGGCCGCCGAACGTGCCGTCTATGGTGCACAGCACGAGCCGATCCATATCCTGATGAAGGTGGAAACCCACAACCACCCCACCGCCATCGCGCCCTTCCCGGGTGCCGCGACCGGTGCCGGTGGCGAGATTCGTGATGAAGGGGCCACCGGTATTGGTGCCAAGCCCAAGGCGGGGCTCACTGGCTTTACCGTTTCCAACCTGCGTATCCCCGAATTTGTCCAGCCCTGGGAAGCATTTGACTACGGCAAGCCCGAGCGTATGCAGTCGGCGCTGGCGATCATGCTGGAGGGTCCGATTGGCGGTGCCGCCTTCAATAACGAGTTCGGGCGCCCCAACCTGACCGGCTATTTCCGGACCTATGAGCAGGACACCCTGGGAGCCAACGGTATCGAGCGGCGCGGCTACCACAAGCCGATCATGCTGGCGGGTGGTTACGGCAATATCCGCGAGAACCATGTTCAGAAGCGCGAAATTCCGGTGGGTGGCAAGCTGATTGTGCTGGGTGGCCCGGCCATGTTGATTGGCCTGGGCGGCGGGGCGGCGTCGTCGATGGCGTCTGGAGTCTCCAGCGCTGATCTTGACTTCGCTTCGGTGCAGCGCGGTAACGCCGAGATCGAGCGGCGTGCCCAGGAGGTGATCGACCGTTGCTGGGCGCTGGGTGAAGCCAACCCCATCCGTTTTATTCATGATGTCGGTGCCGGTGGGCTCTCCAATGCCCTGCCGGAGCTGGTCAAGGACGGGAACCGTGGCGGGCGCTTCGAGCTGCGCGACATTCCCAATGCCGAGCCGGGCATGAGTCCGCTGGAAATCTGGTGTAACGAGGCCCAGGAGCGTTACGTCCTGGCGGTAGCCGAAGAGGATCTCGCCACCTTTGATGCGCTCTGTGCCCGCGAACGCTGCCCCTATGCCGTGGTGGGCGAAGCGACCGAAGCGCATTACCTGGAAGTGCGTGACGGCCATTTCGAGGCGCAAGCGGTGACTACGCAACCGGTCAGTCTGCCGATGAGCCTATTGTTCGGCAAGGCCCCCAAGATGGTTCGCGAATTCCAGCGCGAAAGTCTTGAGTTGCCCGGGGTGATGCTGGACAACCTCGACCTGCGTGAAGCCATGGAGCGCGTGCTGCGCCTGCCTACCGTGGCATCCAAAAGCTTCCTGATCACCATTGGCGATCGTTCGATTACCGGCATGGTAGCGCGTGACCAGATGGTGGGACCGTGGCAAGTGCCGGTGGCCGACGTGGCGGTGACCACGGCCAGCTACGACACCCATGCCGGTGAGGCCATGGCCATGGGCGAGCGTCCGCCGGTGGCGCTGATCGAGCCGGCGGCCAGTGCCCGCCTGGCGGTGGCCGAGACCATCACCAACCTGGCGGCCGCGCCTATTGCCCGGCTTTCCGATATCAAACTCTCCGCCAACTGGATGAGTGCTGCCGACCATGTCGGCGAGAACCAGGCACTGTATGACGCCGTGCATGCAGTAGGCATGGAGCTGTGCCCCGAACTTGGCATTGCCATTCCGGTGGGCAAGGACTCCATGTCGATGCGCACCGCCTGGCAGGAAGAGAGCGAGGCGGGCGAAGCGTCGGGAGAGGCGGACGAAAAGAGCGTGACTTCGCCGCTGTCACTGGTGGTGACCGGCTTCGCTCCGGTGACTGATGCCATGCGTACCCTTACCCCGCAAATCAACCTGGAGCAGGACGAAAGCGACCTGTTGTTGATCGACCTGGGCGGCGGCCAGAACCGTTTGGGTGGCTCGGCTCTGGCGCAGGTTTACGGCCAGCTTGGCGACGAGTGCCCCGATCTCGATGATCCTGAGGATCTCAAGGCGTTCTTTGCCGTGATTCAAGGGCTCAATGCCGATGGCAAACTGCTCGCTTACCACGATCGCAGCGATGGTGGCCTGCTCGTCACGCTGTTGGAAATGGCCTTTGCCGCCCATGCCGGACTCGAAATCAAGCTCGACTGGCTGATCGACGAGCCGACCCAGGCGGTGGAAGCGCTGTTTGCCGAGGAGCTGGGAGCGGTAATTCAGGTTAACCGGGAGCATACCGCCGAAGTGCTGGCGCAATTCGCCGCGGCCGGTATCGAGACCTGTGGCGTGATCGCCCGCCCGCGCTATGACGATCAGGTGCGTGTGACGCTGTTCGAGGAGCCGCTGCTCGAAACCACGCGGCTGCTGGCGCAGCGTACCTGGGCGGAAACCAGCTACCGTCTGCAGGCGTTGCGCGACAACCCTGACTGCGCCAAGAGTGAGTTTGACAGCCTGCTCGATGGTCGTGATCCGGGGCTTTCCGCTACTCCCTCCTTCGATATTAACGAAGATATCGCCGCTCCCTTCATCAATACCGCCCGCCCGGCGGTGGCGATTCTGCGCGAGCAGGGCGTCAACGGCCATCTGGAGATGGCCTGGGCCTTTCACCATGCCGGCTTCGAAGCGGTGGATGTGCACATGAGCGATATCCTGGAAGGGCGGGTGACGCTGGATGGCTTCAAGGGCCTGGCGGCCTGCGGCGGCTTCTCTTATGGTGACGTCCTCGGTGCCGGTGGCGGCTGGGCCAAGTCGGTACTGTTCAACCCGCGTGCACGGGAGCAGTTCGCGACATTCTTCCAGCGTGACGACAGCTTCAGCCTCGGCGTGTGTAATGGCTGTCAGATGCTGGCCCAGCTCAAGGAGCTGATTCCCGGTGCCGAGGATTGGCCACGCTTTGTACGCAACGAGTCAGAGCAGTTCGAGGCGCGCGTGTCGATGGTGCAGGTAGAGGATAGCCCATCCATTCTGCTCGCCGGCATGGAGGGGTCGCGCTTGCCCATCGCCGTGGCGCACGGCGAAGGACGTGCCGAGTTCCGCGACAGTGCCCACCTGCGCGGTATGCAGGGGAGCGCCCAGGTGGCCCTGCGCTATGTCGACAACTACGGTCAAGTGACCACTCACTACCCGGCCAACCCCAACGGCTCACCCTCGGGCATTACCGGACTGACGACACCGGATGGGCGCGTCACCATCATGATGCCGCACCCGGAGCGGGTGGTACGGGCGGTGACCAACTCCTGGCGTCCCGACGACTGGACCGAAGATGGCGCCTGGCTACGGCTGTTCCGCAATGCGCGGGTGTGGGTGGGATGAGAGTGGCATGAGCCGAGTGATTTGAGTTCATGGCAACTTCGCAGCCTGCAACGAAGGCGGCCCTCGGGTCGCCTTCGGCGTCTTCACCGCCGACACTGCGCCCTTACCAGCAGGAGTCCGTGCGTCGTGTGATTGAGCACTTTCGCGCTACGCATAACCCCGCTGTGGTGGTGCTGCCCACCGGCAGCGGCAAGTCGCTGGTAATTGCCGAGCTGGCACGCCTGGCGCGGGGCCGGGTGCTAGTGCTGGCGCATGTGCGTGAGCTGGTCGAACAGAACCACGCCAAGTACCAAGCGTATGGCCTTGAGGCGGATATCTTCAGTGCCGGTCTGGGGCGCAAGGAGAGCAGCCGCCAGGTGGTATTCGGCTCGGTGCAGTCGGTAGTACGCAACCTGAAAGCCTTTCAGGATGATGCTTTCACACTACTGGTGATCGACGAGTGCCACCGGGTCTCGCTGGAAGAGAACTCCAGCTATCGCCAGGTGATTGATCACCTACGCCGGTGCAATCCATGGCTCAAGGTGCTCGGGCTGACTGCCACGCCTTACCGGTTGGGGCAGGGGTTCATCTATTACCGCCACTATCACGGTATGGTACGTGGCAGTGAAGACTGCTTCTTTCGTGATTGCGTGTTCGAGCAGCCGCTGCGGCTGATGGTCAAGCAGGGCTATCTTGCCGAGCCACGGCGGGTGGATGCGGCGGTCGAACGCTATGATTTTTCGCAATTGATGCCGTCCACAACGGGGCTGTTCCACGAAGAAGAGCTGAATCGCGTGGTCGCCGGCAGCCGTGCCACGCCGGGCATTATTGCCGAGGTGGTTGAACGTGCCCGTGAGCGCCGGGGCGTAATGATCTTCGCCGCCACGGTGGCCCACGCCGAAGAGATACTCGCTTATCTCCCCGCCGCCGAAGGGGCCCTGATTACCGGCGCGACACCTTCCGCCGAGCGCGAGCGCCTCATTGCCGCCTTCAAGGCGCGTGAGCTCAAGTACCTGGTCAATGTGGCGGTGCTGACCACCGGTTTCGATGCCCCCCATGTGGATCTGATCGCTATTTTGCGGCCTACTGAGTCGGTGAGCCTTTACCAGCAGATCGTCGGTCGTGGACTGCGTCTCTCCCCGGGCAAAGCGGACTGCCTGATCCTCGATTATGCCGGTAACCCTTGGGACCTTTATGCCCCGGAAGTCGGCATCCCCAGGCCCGATTCAGACGCTGAACCGGTGCAGGTGGAGTGCCCTGCCTGCGGTCACGCCAACCTGTTCTGGGGCAAGCGCGACGGCGACCTGGTCATCGAACACTTTGGTCGCCGTTGTCAGGGGCTTGTTGACAGCGCCCGAAGCCGCGCTAAAAGCGAGTCCGGCTTTTTACCTGCAACAAGCGAAGGCCAGCAAGGCGCGGCATCGGGCGCCTGTAGAAAGCAACAATGTGACTTTCGCTTTCGTTTCAAGGTATGCGGTGACTGCGGCGCCGAGAACGATATCGCCGCACGGCGTTGCCATGGTTGCCAGACCCTGCTGGTCGATGCCGATGACAAGCTCAAGGAAGCGCTGCGTCTCAAGGATGCCCGTGTACTACGCGTTAGCGGCATGCAGTTGGAGGCCACCGTCAACGGTCGCGGCTTGCCACGGCTCAAGGTCACCTACCATGACGAGGACGGCACTGCGCTGGCGGAGTGGTTCGCCCTGGAAACTCCCGCCCAGCGTGCTGCTTTCGCTGCGGTATTCTTGCGTGAGCACTTGCGTGCGCCGGGCAGTGGCTGGCGCCCGGCCACACCGCAAGCAGTGATCGAAGAACAACGCCGCCTACGCCATCCCGATTTCGTGGTCGGGCGCAAGGTGGGCCGCCACTGGCAGGTGCGCGAAAAGCTCTTTGACTACACCGGGCGCTATCGCAAGGCGCAAGCGGCGGATTAATCGAGAGTCATCCTTGGGTGATTGCATTCCTGCTCCAGCCAGCGCCTGCGTTGGTAGGTGCTATAGCTCTTGAATGAGTTGCGCAAATTCCTCACGTAGTGTCACCAGCCGCTTCTCGGCTTGCTGTCGACGTTCGTTCAACTCAGCAAGGCTGTCTTCTTCCTCTTCCAGCATGGCGATGTAACGCTGACCCAGCGTGCTGTCGTCCGGTACGGCGGCGAGATTTTCGCGAATGCGGGCCTGGTCCTCGGCGGCACCTTCCCGTTCGAGCATGATACGCTCGATTTCGGCTTCGGCCCGGGTGACTTCCCGGCGCTGTTCGGCCAGCCTGGCAAGCGTCTCCGCCGTCTGGGCGTCATCAATCTGACCTGACCAGTAGAGCAGGGTGTCGCTATCAGTATCGATCAGCGTAATGCTCTCTGACTCCACTCTTTCGTGGGTGGCGTCGACTTCGGCTTCGCCACCCGCTTCGATTTCGGCATGGAGTCGATGGTGAGTGGGTGTCGCTTCCATCAGCGCGTCGGAAGTAAAGCGCCAGCCTTGCCGGCGTGGGTGCTCGATCACTACTGTGCGTGGCGCATCCTTTGCACCCTGGATGGCATAGGTAGTGGTGGCGCGGGTAATCCGGGTAGTTGTGAGAACGCCTTCCGCAAGGTTGGCGCGATAGAGGTGTTCCGCCGGCCCATTTTCGATGGTGACTTCGACTTTACGGTCAGCGGCAAAGCCCAGCAGACGACTTTCGCCGGCGGGCAGGTTCTGTAATTGGGTATCACCGGCGTAGCCTTCTTCATGCGGAACATAAACCGTCATGATGCCGACCGGCAGGCTGGTGGCTGTGGTGTTCTCCAGCTTGAAAGTGGTGATCGGGTGGGAGTCGCCGCGCTCGGGCTGGAACAGCGCGATGCGTTCGACAGGCAGCTCGACGTCGATGAATGGCACTGACAGAGAGCGGCCAGCCGCCAGATCCACAGGCGAGGGGAGGCGATAGGTCGCGGCTGTCTCGCCTTCATCGGCGGCGGCTGGTGTTGTGGGAGCGGAAGGGGCAAAGGCCCTGGCTCGCGTGCTTTCCAGTCTTTGTAGTGCCGGTGCGCCGGCAGCGTCGGCTGCTTGTGCTTCGGTGGCTGCTATACCTCTGTAATTGTCAGGTCTTGGAGCCGCTGTGGTTTGGGCGACCACCGGTAGCTCCGGCCGTTCGTGCCAGTAGCGTTGATGAAGCTGCTGCGCGAGGGTGACAGGGGCGCCCGACGATAGAGTCACGCTGACGTCATGCCAATCCTCGCCGCTGGCGTTTTCGATGATCGCCCAGGCTTGCAGACGGGCCGCGTTGTCGGCATCCAGTATCAGACGATAAGCCGTCTTCCATACCGGGGCGGGAACGACATAGTCAAGAAGCACGTCGCGCGCTTCGCTGCCTTCCAAAGTAAGGGTGAGCGTGCGCATGGCGTCGATGTGGCCCTGACCACTGACGCTCGCTGCGTCTTGTATGCTCTCGCGAATCGCCTCGTCGAGAATTTCCAGCTCGGTATCGCTGCGCAGTTTAAGCAGCGTAATCTGGCCCTCGGCCGTCATCACGGAGAGCAGCGGCTCAGGCCTGGCTGCGCGAAGCTGGGTGGGTTGCGGTGCCTCCACACCGAGTAGCTTGCCTTCTATGGTGCGCCCACCCGAGGAGGCGCGTACGGCAACACCCTGTAGGGTACGCAGCAGATCAGGCAGGCTATTCAGGTCATCCGCTGTGAAGGGCAGGCGACGAAAGGTTTCCTCAACGGGTGACAGGCCGTCCAGGGTCATGGCGGCGACACCGCCGGACGGGTCACGTATGAGAAGGCTTTTGAGAATGTCGTTGACTTGATCGAGTGGTACATCGAAATCAAGCTCGGTGGCGCCGTCTACCTGAATGCTACGCCGGATCTCGGCCAGCCCGCCCGATGAGAGCGTGATGGCTTCGATGCGGTGAGCGGTGTCGCTTGCGGCAAGTACCAGGCCGGGAGAGAGTGCCAGGGCGATAGTGGTACCCAGCAGAGCCTGCTTCAGCAGTAGCAAGGGGGTTGGTCCGGTAGTAGGCATCAACGGGTTCCTCGACGACCTATCAATAGGGGAGTGCTTGCAACCTATCATACTGCCGCGGTGCTGTGAGAGCTTCGCGACTCTTGCTAAACTGCGTGCTTGGTTGCGATATGCGGCATCCGACTTTCAACGCCGGGGAGGCGAGGCCACGCGTGAGCGATACGCCAAGCACTGCTGCCTTTGAGACTAGCCAACATGAGACTGGCCAAGAGAGCCAGGCTGTCTTGTCGCAGCAGGGAGAACTGTTCGCGCGGGTGCTGGATGAGCCGATCCACGCGCCGCCGGAAGACCTGTATATTCCACCTGAAGCCCTGCGTGTCTTCCTCGAAACCTTCGAGGGGCCGCTTGATCTACTGTTGTATCTGATCCGTCGCCAGAATCTCGATATTCTGGCGGTAGACGTGGCCGCCATCACGCATCAATACATTGAGTATGTCGAGTTGATGGAGGCGCTGGAGATAGAGCTCGCCGGTGAGTATCTGCTGATGGCGGCGATGCTGGCCGAGATCAAGTCGCGTACTCTGCTGCCGCGCCCGCCCAGGGAGGGTAGCGACGAGGAAGAGGGCGATCCACGCGCCGAGTTGATCCGTCGTCTGCAGGAGTACGAGCAGCTCAAGAGTGCCGCCGAGTCGCTGGCTGAACTGCCCCGGCTGGGACGCGACTGGTTCCCTGCGCGGGCGGCACTGCCACCACTGGAATCACGCGTGATTCATCCTGATGTGGAACTGGATGAGCTACTGGGAGCCCTGGCCGGTATTCTGCGCCGGGCCGAGCTTAACCAGGCCCACCAGGTCAGTCGCGAGGTGCTGTCGACCCGTGAGCGCATGTTGGCGATCATGGAGCAACTAGGGCATGAGCGCTACACCCCCTTTGAGGCTCTGTTTTCCCTGGAGGAAGGGCGAGCCGGGGTCGTGGTGACCTTCATGGCCATTCTTGAACTGGCCAAGGAGGCAATGATCGAGATTGTACAAAATGCCCCCTTGTCGCCGATTCACGTGCGCGCCCGGGCGCCGCGTGGAGAAACCGGCGGAGTGAAGATAGTTGATGACGAGACGGGTGGGGAGGAAAGTCCGTTTGCTGAAGAAGAGAGCCTGTTTGAGGGGCAGGGTATCTCTGGGGATAACCCGGTATGAGGAGTATGGGGTTGCCCGGTGGTCTTGATGAAATTCTTGAGGCAGCGTTGTTGGCTGCCGATGAGCCGCTCTCGCTGGAGCGGCTTGAGGGATTGTTCGATGAGCATGAGCGTCCGCCTCGGCACCAGTTGCGGGAGGCGTTGGTGCGGGTAAGCTCCCGGCATGCGCAGGGCGCCCTGGAGCTGCTTGAGACCGCTTCGGGTTATCAGTTGCGCATTCGCCCACGCCTGTCGCCCTGGGTGTCACGGCTGTGGGATGAGCGGCCACAGCGTTACTCGCGGGCTTTGCTGGAGACCCTGGCGCTGATCGCTTATCGTCAGCCAGTGACCCGTGGCGATATTGAAGAGGTGCGCGGGGTAGCGGTAAGCAGCTCGATCATGCGTACTCTGGCCGAGCGCGGCTGGATTCGTGTGGTGGGGCAGCGCGATGTGCCGGGGCGCCCGGCGGTATATGCCACCACGCGTCAGTTCCTTGATGACTTCGGTCTCAAGACCCTCGAAGAGTTGCCACCCATGCACGAGCTCAAGAATTTCGAGGAGCCGGAGCCGCTCCATGATCCCGAGGATGATGTCTCGCCACCGCCCCCGGGACGATTGGAACCGGCTGGCGAGTCGCTAAGCGACACTGAGCAGGATATCGCCAATAGTGAAAATATTACGCCTGTCGAGATGACGGATGGAGTACACGCCGAGAGGGCGTCCAAGGGGGCAGGTTTGAGCTTCGCTGATCTTGAAGCGCGCCTGGCCAAACGTGCCCGCACCAGCGTCGATGATGACGGCGGAGCGGGGGCGGAATTCACCGTAGATGAGAAGTCAGATGACGACTAACACTGAAAAACTGCAGAAAGTGCTGGCCCGCGCCGGCTTGGGCTCACGTCGTGAAATGGAGGCGGCCATCGAGGCTGGCCGGGCCAAGGTCAACGGCAAGGTGGCCAGGCTGGGTGACCGTATCGAGATGCGTGATCGGGTAGAGTTTGATGATCGCCCGGTAACGTTGCGTGCTGCCGATGAAACCCCACGCCGGGTGATCATGTACAACAAGCCGGAAGGCGAGTTGTGTACGCGCAAGGATCCGGAAGGACGGCGTACCGTGTTCGAGCGTCTGCCGCGTCTCAAGGGCGAACGCTGGATTGCCATTGGTCGCCTGGATATCAATACCAGTGGGCTGCTGCTGTTTACCACGGATGGTGAGCTGGCCAACCGCTTGATGCACCCCTCTACCCAGATCGAGCGTGAATATGCTGTGCGGGTCATGGGCGAGGTGCGCAGGGAGCATGTGGTGGCCATGGTCGAAGGGGTCATGCTCGAGGATGGTCCGGCCCGCTTCACCGATGTTCAGGAGTTCGGCGGCGAGGGCATCAACACCTGGTTTCATGTGGTGATCATGGAGGGGCGTAACCGCGAGGTGCGGCGCTTGTGGGAGTCCCAGGGGCTTACGGTGAGCCGGCTCAAGCGGGTGCGTTATGGCAACATTTTCCTCGACAAGCGTGCCAGGGCCGGAGAGTGGATCGAGCTTACCCAGGATGAGATTGATGACTTGTCACTGGCGGCCGGCTTGACGCCGCGCAAGGTGGCCGAACTCACGCCGGATGAAAAGAATCGCTGGAGTCGTGACAAGCACAAACGGCGTCCAGTACAGGCGATGCGCAAACCGAAGAGCCCCAAGGGGAGGTGACTCCAGGCGGGGTGACAGACGAAAGTCAAAAAACCCTTGCCATGCGCAGGCACAATCAGTAATATCTGCACCCGTTCGGATGGGTCGTTAGCTCAGTGGTAGAGCAGTTGGCTTTTAACCAATTGGTCGTAGGTTCGACCCCTACACGACCCACCATCCGAACCTGCCGGCTTGTTTACGAGCCTTGGGTCGTTAGCTCAGTGGTAGAGCAGTTGGCTTTTAACCAATTGGTCGTAGGTTCGACCCCTACACGACCCACCATTTTTCAACAAGAAAAGCGCCTCTATGGCGCTTTTCTTGTTTCTTCCTGGTCTATGTTGATCGACGCCGGCATGCCGGCACCAGGTGACGATGTTGACCACTGGCGATCAAGCAGTTGCCGGGTTGGCGCATGGTACGTGAATATGGTGTAAAATGGTGGCTTGGGTCGAGGTGGCGAGAGACGCGACGTTGACCCCAGGCGCATCGTGCGTACGGAGCGTACGGTCCACGATGTTCCCATACCTGCAGGGGGAGTCCCTGCCAGTCACAGTGGTAGACACGATGACGATTATGACCCCACCCCGTGGCGAGGTACGTGAACACCTCGCACGCGTCTATTGCCCCACCCGTACTCCGGCGCAGGATGAAGCGCGTATGGAGGAGATCAAGCGTTTGCTTGAGCAGCATAATGCGGTGCTGGTGGCACACTACTATACCGATGACGCTATCCAGCGGCTGGCCGAAGAGAGCGGCGGCTGTGTGTCTGATTCACTGGAGATGGCCCGCTTTGGTGCCCGCCATGATGCCGATACCCTGGTCGTGGCAGGGGTGCGTTTCATGGGTGAGACGGCCAAAATCCTTTCACCCGAAAAGCGTGTGCTGATGCCGACGCTGGAAGCGACCTGTTCACTCGATACCTGTTGTCCTGCGGATGCCTTCAGTGCTTTCTGCGATCAGCACCCTGACCGCACCGTGGTGGTTTACGCCAATACGTCGGCAGCCGTAAAGGCCCGTGCCGACTGGGTAGTGACTTCCTCCATAGCCGTGGATGTCATTGAGCACCTCCAGGCGCGTGGTGAAAAGATCCTGTGGGCCCCGGACAAGCACCTGGGCGACTACATTCAGCGCCAGACCGGTGCCGACATGCTGCTCTGGGACGGTGCCTGCATTGTCCATGAAGAGTTCAAGGCCAAAGGCATCGAGGACCTCAAGGCACTCCATCCCGATGCGGCGGTACTGGTGCATCCGGAGTCGCCGGCTTCAGTGGTGGCGCTAGCCGATGTGGCCGGTTCCACGTCGCAATTGATCAAGGCGGCCCAGGAGCTACCACACAACAAACTGATCGTCGCCACCGACCGCGGTATTTTCTACAAGATGCAACAGGTGGTGCCCGACAAGACCCTGTTCGAGGCACCCACTGCCGGTAACGGTGCGACCTGCAAGAGCTGTGCTCACTGTCCATGGATGGCCATGAACGAGCTGGATAATCTGGCTGAGGCGCTGCGCAACGGCAGCGGAGAGGTGTTTGTGGATGCCGGGCTGCGTGCCCGGGCGCTCAAGCCCCTGGAGCGCATGCTCAACTTCCAGAAATAGCCTTGGGCTCGCGTAGGCACCACAATGCTGTGGTGCCTAGAACTGCTCCATAGTTTCCCGATAGCCAATAAACGCTTCGCGGCGCTGCTCGATGCGCGCCGCCGCGTTGCTGTCACCACTCTGTTCGGCCACTTGGCGGGCCACATCAAGCTGGCGAATGGCTCGCTGGATGTCGCCGGTGAGCTGCATCTGCTCGGCTCGGGCCAGGTGCCCCCAGGCTTCACGTCCACTGCGTCCCGCTGCTGCGGCAAGCAGGGTGAAAACCTGTGGATCTTCCGGACGCTGCTCGGCAAGCTCCCGCAGGATGCGGTAGGCCGCGTCGGGATCACGCTGTAACAAGGCCTCGCCCAGGATGCGTGTGGCCGGCATGTGCCCTGGCATCAAGCGTAACACGCGCCGACTGCGCTCGATGGCATCGTCATAACGACCGGCCTTGAACGCCACCTCGGCAGCGCTGTCCGGCAGGATGGCCAGGTCGGGCAGTTCCCGGGCCACAGCGTCGAGCTGATTCAAGGCGGCGTCGGTCTGGCCACGGTAGGCCGCGATCAGCGCGTCGAGATAGCGCTTGGCGACGTCAGGCGCCTGATCCTGTGCCAAGCGGGTAGCCGCCTGCTGCGGGTCGCGTTGATGCACCTGGAGCAGCGCCCGGGCGCGAATCATGTGATAGCTGGGATCATCCACCTCACGCGGGGGAGCGGGCGTCAGTTGCGCCGCGCGCGCTTCGGCATCATTGATGCGGCCCTCGGTCATCGGGTGGGTGAGCAGAAACTCCGGCGGATTACCGCCCTGCAGGCTGACCTGGCGCTGCATGGCGTGAAACATCCGCGCCATGGCGCCGGGGTCAAAACCGGCCTGGGTCATGATTTGCAGGCCGAGGCGGTCGGCTTCCTGCTCGAAGCGACGTGAGTAAGTCAGTTGATCCTGAATGAACGCAGCCTGCGAGCCCATGGCGGCGGCGATACCGGCATCGCCGCCGCCGGCAGCGGCGATTAGCATGCCGGCGAGCATGGCGGCCATGGTGGGCATCTGGGTCTGCTCGGCACGGGCCCGGCCACGGGCATAGTGGCGCTGCGAGAGGTGTCCCAGTTCGTGAGCCACCACCGAGACGACCGCATCCTCTTCTTCAGCAAAAGTGAACAGGCCGACGTTGAGTCCAATAACCCCGCCGGGGACGGCAAAGGCGTTAAGGGCACGATTGTCAACCAGGGTGACGATGGTGGGCATGTTGCCAAGCCCGCTGTGAGGCAGCAGGCGGTTCATCAGGGATTCCACATAGGCCTGGCTGATGGGGTCGTCCCAGAGCGGGACCTGGGCACGAAATTGGCGTAGCCAGGCTCGCCCCAGGCGATATTCTTCGCCACTCATGGTTTGATGGTCGCCAGTCAGGCTGGGCAAGCCGTAATCATCCACGGCATTCGCCGGAGCAAGGACGGCCAGCGCCAGGGTCAGCCCCATGGCGCCAGTCGTCAGGCAGGTTCGGAGTGTGCGCAGCATCTGTGCCTGTCCCATTCGAAACGGTGACGTTGACTGTTCGACATTGATTCGACTCGCTAAGTGCCTTTAAATCTCACGGGTTTTGCGTTGGACTGCAAGCAATCATGCAATACTGCTCAGTCGTGAGCGACTTTCCCGGAGGTGATTTGGCTGTGCAACCCGACGAATACCTTGATGTTTGTGGTCTACCCTGCCCATTGCCCTTGTTGAAAGCCAAACAGGCGCTGGCGGGTCTTGATGTGGGTCAGGTGTTGGAAGTGGTAGCGACCGATGCTGGCTCCTGGCGGGATTTTGAAGTCTTTGCCGAGCACAGCATACATGTGCTGCTGGCGCGGGAAGAGCGTGGTGAAGCTTACCACTACTGGCTACGCAAGGGCGGGGAGCCTGGGGCATGACGTTACGTGAAATGTTCAAGAACTGGGTCGAGCACTACTTCCCTGATGAGGAAGCGGTGAGTTTGCTGTTGCTGCTAGTGCTTGGCTTCACTGCAGTCATTCTGTTCGGACGCATGCTGGCACCGTTTCTTACCGCTCTGGTAGTGGCCTTTCTGCTGCAGGGTGGGGTTAACGCCCTGACGCGGCGCGGCGTGCCGCACTTGCTGTCGGTCTGTGTGATATTTCTGGCTTTTGTCGGCGTCTTCCTGGCGCTGGCCCTCGTGCTTTTGCCCCTGATCTGGAATCAGATGGTGGGGCTGGTGCAGGAAATACCGCGCATGTTTGCCAGTGGTCAACAAATGCTTGATGGATTACAAGAGCGCTATCCGCAATTGGTCACCCCCGACCAAATTCAGAGCTGGATCGGTATGGCCGGACGCGAGTTGACCCAGTTCGGTCAACGTGCGTTGACGCTCTCGCTGGCCTCATTGAGCAACATAATGTCGCTGATCATCTATTTGGTTCTGGTGCCGATTCTGGTCTTTTTTATGCTCAAGGATCGCGAGCAACTGGTGGCCTTTACGCTGTCGTTGCTACCGCGGCAGCGTCTGTTGATGAGCCGCATCTGGAGTGAAATGGATGACCAGATTGCCAATTATGTGCGTGGCAAGTGTATCGAGATCGTCATCGTGGGGGTTGTCGCCTTTGTGACGTTTGCGCTTTTCGGGCTGCCTTATTCGGCACTGCTCGGCGTCGCGATAGGGCTTTCGGTTCTGGTGCCTTACATCGGGGCAGCAGTCGGTACGTTGCCAGTCGCGGCGGTAGCGGGTTTTCATTTCGGCATGAGCAACGAATTTCTCTATGTGCTGATGGCCTATGGTGTGCTTCAGGCGTTGGATGGCAATGTATTGGCTCCCATTCTGTTCTCGGAAACGAACAATATTCATCCGGTGTCGATCATTGTGGCGGTGCTTTTCTTTGGGGGTATCTGGGGGTTCTGGGGAATTTTCTTCGCCATACCTCTGGCGACTTTGCTGAAAGCGCTGGTCGTTGCCTGGCCGCGGGGCACGCGACAATGGCATGCAGTTGAAGCGTTACCGAATGATGCGCAGAAACAGACAGAAGAGTAAGTGACGCTCCGCTGCGTTGATGCAGGGGAGCGTTCGGGCATTAGCTGGCGTCATGCAAACTCTGTGCGGCTTCAAGAACTTCTTGGGCGTGTCCCTTGACCTTGACCCCACGCCATTCACGAGCAAGGTTGCCGTTGCTGTCAATCAGGAAGGTGCTGCGTTCGATGCCGAAGTGTTCTTTGCCGTAGAGCTTTTTCAGCTTGATCACATCGAACAGCTTGCAGAACGACTCTTCCTTGTCGGAGATCAGCTCGAAGTTGAACGCCTGCTTGGCCTTGAAGTTTTCCTGGGCGCGAATACCGTCACGTGAGGCGCCGAGAATGACCGTATTGGCGGCTTCGAACTCATCCTTGCGGTCGCGAAAATCGCCACCCTCGGTAGTGCAGCCGGGAGTGCTGGCCTTGGGGTAGAAAAAGATCACGACCTGGCGGCCTTTGAGGTCGGCAAGCGAGATCGTGGTATTGCTGGTAGCGGTTACCGTGAAGTCGGGTATGGGTTGGCCGATAACGACGGACATGCAAGGCTCCTGATGGTGGACCGTGGAAATGAACGGATAACATTACACGCAGGGCAAGCGGAGCTGTCAAAGAGCATCAGAGGTGCTGTACAGCTCTGTTTGGCCTGAGTACCATTTACCCTTTGCTGGTAGGCTCGACATTTGCACCGCCTGCTGCAGCGTGCGTGGGTTACAAGGCACGAATTACGTAGAGGAATGTGAGGATGATCACTGGCAGTATCGTCGCCCTGGCGACGCCGATGAAGGTCAATGGCGATATTGACTGGGAGGCGCTGCGCCGCCTGGTGAACTTCCATCTGGAGAGCGGTACCGACGGCATCGTGGCTGCCGGGACCACCGGCGAGCCCACCACCATGTCGTTTGCCGAGCATTTCGATGTGATTCGTGCGGTAGTGGAAGAGGTCAACGGGCGGATTCCCGTCATTGCCGGCACCGGTGCCAATGCAACGTCCGAAGCGGTAGAGCTGGCACGTTACGCCAGCGAGGTGGGGGCCGATTACTGTCTTTCGGTATGTCCCTACTACAACAAGCCCACCCAGGAAGGGCTGTATCGCCACTTCAAGGCGGTGGCGGAAGGTAGCCGCCTGCCGGTGATCCTCTACAACGTGCCTGGCCGTACCTGCTCGGATCTCTATAACGAAACCGTTCTGCGCCTGGCCGAGGTGGATAATATCGTCGGGCTCAAGGATGCCACCGGCAACCTTGAGCGCGCGGAAGAGTTGATCGCGCGGCTCAAGGGCAGCGGTTTCATGCTCTACTCGGGTGATGATGGCACCGCTTGTGAATTCATGTTGATGGGTGGCCACGGCGATATTTCGGTGACCGCCAACGTGGCACCCAAGGCGATGCACGAGCTGTGTGCTGCTTCTGTCGCGGGAGAGGTTGACCGTGCACACCAGATCAATACGCGACTGATGCCGCTGCATACTCACCTGGGTATCGAGTCCAACCCCATCCCCGTTAAATGGGCCTTGCACCGCATGGGCATGATTGAGCAGGGCATTCGCTTGCCGCTCACCTGGCTCTCAGGCAAGTACCACGCCACCGTGGATGAAGCTCTGCAATTAGCTGGCGTGATCGACAACTGATGCGCTCACTCACGGCTCAACGCTGACCTGATAACCTGACTGCAAGGTGAATGCATGAACTCTGCGCTGAAATGGATGCCGCTGGTGGCGATCACCGCTCTGGCTACGGCGGGTTGTGCCCGTGAAGGCTTCTATGATGACCGCAATGCCGATTATATAAATGCCGAGCGCAGTGCTCCCCTGATACTACCGGAGAGCCGCAATGAACAGCGATATCGGGACATCATGCCGGTGCCAGAAGCGCAGGGTAGCTTACGTACCAGTGACAAGCGTTTTCGTGCCCCGGCGCCGTCCCGCCTGGGGTCAGGCAGTACCGTAGAACGCGACTTTGTTGAGCGGCGCGAGATTGGTAACGACCGCTGGCTGGTAATTGGCAGTGATCCCGGGATGGTGTGGCCGCAGTTGCAGGAATTTGCCCGCTCGCATGGCCTGCAAGTGCAAGCCAGTGATGACAGCCGTGTAGTGCTGCAAACGGCCCAGGGCCAGTTAAGTGTGCGCCAGGGCTTGCGGGCCGGCGATAGCGAAGTGCGCTGCGAAATGAGTGGTCGTCCTGTGGCAGCCTGTCTCGATGCGTTGGAGCAGCATTTCAGCGCACGTAGCGCCTCGGCGAGTGCCGCTTCGCTGGCGGCACAGCAGATCTCCAGCGAGGATCGTCTGCGGCTTGAGCAACTTGGCAATGAATGGGTGGTACGTATTCCACTTGCCATTGATCGCGTCTGGGCTG
>DXFC01000241.1 GCA_019114645.1 Candidatus Halomonas stercoripullorum | reverse complement strand
GCTCAATGTACGCTTCGTGCTGCCGCATGCGCCACGGCTGCCGGTTACCGTTAACGGGGGCATGGTGATGCCGGCGTGGTATGACATTCACGAAATGAGCCTCGACCGCCGTGTTGATACCGCGCAGCTGGTGGCTTCCGCTGAACGTATTCAAGCACTCATCCAGGCCCAGATCGACGCGGGTATCGATAGTCGGCGCATCATTCTTGCTGGCTTTTCGCAGGGCGGTGCCGTTGTATATCAAGCCGCGCTCACCTTTGATGCCCCGCTGGGTGGCTTGCTCGCCATGTCGACTTATTTCGCTACTGCTGAAACCATCGAGCTGGCCAAGGTCAATCAGGACCTGCCGATCGAAATACATCACGGGAGTTTTGATGAGGTGGTGCCCGAGATGCTGGGTCAGGCCGCCAGTCAACGGCTGCAGCAGCTGGGTTACACGGTGCGGTATCGGACCTATCCCATGGCGCATGCGGTGTGTCCCCAGCAAGTGGCGAATATTGGTGAATGGCTGAATGAAATATTGCCCGTCAGTACGGCAAAAGGTTGAGTCAAGCGGAGAATGCCCTAAGGTAAGAGGAAGCAGTACCGACTAATCAGCATAAGGAGATGATGATGACGTCAGACTTTTCCGAAGAGTTACGTTTGCCTGCCGCCTGTCCCGAGTGTGGTAGTCACCTTTATCGAGTTTCAAAAGCAAAAAACCCTTCCGATCAGGTGAACTGCGCCTCTTGCAAGCGCTTTCTGTGCCTTTACCACGAGGCTCAGAGCATGTTGCAGCAAGAGCCGGGGAGCGAACTCGAAGCCTTGCTCGAAGAGGTAATGAACCGCAACCATCGTTAAGGCGTACTGGTGATGCCGCCACTTGAGGAGCTGTTACTGGCAGGTAGTAGCTCCGGGCCATTCATGCTGCACTGGCGCGTCAATGGCTTGAGCACGGCCATGCTGCTGTTGACTGCAGTGCTGCTGGCCAGTGCCCTGTACGCACCGCGGCCAGTGCCGTGCTCAGTGGGGTCATGGTCAAGGCGGGAATCGTTGGCTGGCTGAGTACGCTACCGCTGGGAAATCCCGAGGCAGGCCTGGCGTTGCTTGGCCACGGCATAACCCTGGTGGGTCTGCTCGGGGCTTTTGTGGCTGCACTGCTGGGGGTGATCCAGCGTCAGCCCAAGGCCGTACTGGCTTATTCAAGTGTCAGTCAGTTAGGCATGCTGGCCAGCCTGGTCGGTGTAGGGCTCAGTGCTCCAGGGCTATGGCCGACGCTGCTGACACCAGTGGCGCTGTTTGCCGCTCATCACGGTTTGACCAAGGGGGCCCTCTTTTTGGGCGTGGGTATCAGTGAGCATCCGCCGCGTTTACCCTTGTGGCTAATAGGGTTGCTGTTGGTGCTGCCGGCACTTTCATTAAGTGGGGTACTGGCATCAGGACTGGTCGCCAAATACAGCATGAAAGAGGCGCTCTATGCAGGTGAGCACGCAGCGCTGGTTACCTGGCTAAGCCTGGCTGCGGTGGGCTCGACGCTATTGATGTCACGTGCGTTGTGGCTGCAGTGGCGTGAGCGGGGCGATCGTGCGCTGGCGTGGCGTTCCAGTATGTCACTGGCCTGGTTGAGCACAGTACTGTCAGCCTTGACGTTGCCCTGGTGGCTTCCCCTGGGAGAGTCGGGTATGGCGTGGCCGCCGCTGCAGGAGTTGCCCGCATTGGTGTGGCCTGCGGCGCTGGGCCTGACGCTAGCGGGGCTGGTGGGGTGGGCAAGCCGACAGGCGGCTTTTCAGCCTGCATGGCTTGCTGATGAGTGGCTACGCCAAGGCGATCTATGGTGGGTTTACGCTTCATTGGCCCGCCGGGTCACGACGGTAATGCGAGTGCTAGGGGAGAGGCTGGGTACCCGGGTTCAGCGAATACGTCAGCGCTTACGGGGAGGTGAGCGGAGCGGAATGCGCAAGCTCGACAGGGCGACCCGTATCGAGCAGTTTTTTATCCGTTTTAATGCGCCGCTGATGATTGGCCTGGCACTGTTGCTGCTACTGGGATTGTGGCTGGGGTGAGGGCGGGCAGGCGAGCACCCGCCCTGGGCTTTGTACCATTGAGGCTTACATCAGCTCCTCTCCAGCCAGGGCCAGACGCGAGCGTTCAACACTGCGCAGTGTCACGTGGCCGGCATGCGGCCAGTGGCTGAACCGCTGTACGACGGCGGCCATGCCGCAAGTGTTGGCGGTGAGGTAGGGGGTGTCGATCTGGCCAACGTTACCCAGACAGATAATCTTGGTATTGCGCCCGGCGCGTGTCAGCAGCGCCTTGAGCTGCTTGGGGGTGAAGTTCTGTGCTTCATCAATGATCAAAAAGGTATCGTTGAGAGTGCGTCCCCGCATGAAGCCGGGGGCACGGATCTGCACGCGGGAGCCGATCAGGCTGCGCGTAGCATCCTGGCTCCAGCTGGTACTGCCGTCATGCTCGTCGCGCAGCAGATTGTCCATATTGTCATGAAAGGCCCCCATCCAGGGTGACATCTTCTCCTCTTCAGTGCCGGGTAGAAAACCGATGTCTTCGCTCATCGAGATCGGAGCACGGGTAAAAACGATGCGCTCAAAGCGCTTGGTGTCCAGCGTCTGCTGGAAGGCAGCGGCCAGGGCCATGAAGGTTTTACCGGTGCCGGCGCTACCGGCGATGGTGACCAGGTCGATATCATCGTCCATCAACAGGTTGAGGGCGAAGTTCTGTCGACTGTCATGGGCGTGTACGCCCCAGACGCCTGCTTTGTGGCGGAAGTTGGTCAGCAGTTGCAGCTGGGCCTGGTTCGGCCCCACTTCGCGGACGATGGCTTCGAAGTTGGCATCATTTTCGCAATCTGCGACCAACATTGCCGGATGCCAATCGTCCGGAATGGCTCCCGTCAGCCGGTAAAAAGTTCGGTGATCGACGCGCTCCACTGCGACATCGACCTTGAGCTGACCCCAGGGGCCACCATTGCCCCCCATATCGGGATAGGTGCGTACACCCTCAAGCATGGCATCACTGTCGCTGAAGGCGCGGTCGGTTAGATAATACTCGACCGGGACACGCAGGGCGGTAGCCTTGACCCGCAGATTGATGTCTTTAGTCACCAGAATGACTGAGGCATCGGGGTGCTCGGTACGTAGCCGGCAGGTTTCCGCTAGTAGTATGTTGTCGGGGCCATCGTCGAGATGCTCGAGAGGTTCCAGTCCGGTGT
>DXFC01000240.1 GCA_019114645.1 Candidatus Halomonas stercoripullorum | reverse complement strand
GGAGACTGACTTGGGCCTGATCCAGAACATACTGGCCGTCATCGTGGTGCTGGGCGTGCTGATTACTTTCCACGAGTTCGGCCACTACTGGGTGGCGCGTCGCTGCGGGGTACGTGTCTTGCGTTTTTCGGTGGGCTTCGGCAAACCGATCTGGTCGCGTACTGACCGCCACGGCACAGAGTTCGCCGTGGCCGCCATTCCCCTTGGCGGCTACGTCAAGATGCTTGATGAGCGCGAAGCCCCGGTGGCCGACGATCAACTGCATGAAACCTTCAACCGCAAAAGCGTATGGCAGCGTATTGCCATTGTCGCTGCGGGTCCGTTAGCCAACTTCCTGCTTGCCATTGTCGCTTATTGGGCGCTGTTTGTGGCCGGCACGACCACGGTGGCGCCGATGGTGGGCTCGGTAGCACCCGACTCGCCAGCGGCGACCAGTGGCCTGCAGCAGGGCCACGAGATCGTGGCAGTACAGGAGAGCCCGGTGCGCTCCTGGGAAGAACTGAATTTGCGCCTCATTGCCCATATCGGGCACAGTGGTGAACTGACACTGCTGGCACGGGAGAGCGCCGCCGCCGCACCGCGTGAATACCGCCTGCCGGTGCAGGATTATCTGGTGCGCCAGGATCCGCCCCAACCACTGGTAACACTAGGCATCACACCATGGCAGCCGCGCATTCCGGCGGTGCTGGGGCAGGTGCTCGAGGGCGAGGCCGCCGACAAGGCAGGGCTCCAGGCGGGTGATGAAATACTCACCGTCAATGGCAAGGGTATTGACGAGTGGATGGATTTCGTCAATCTGGTCCAGGCCAGCCCTGGTGAGAGACTGGAGCTTGAGGTGGCACGGGGTGGGGGGCGTTTGACGCTGGCGCTTGTGCCAGGTACCCGTGAGCTTGAGGACGGCGGTGCCATTGGTTATGTCGGGGTGGGGGCAGAGCCGATCGAATGGCCGGAGGAGTTTCGGCGCGAAATTCGTTATGGCCCCGTGGCAGCGGTCGGTGAAGCGCTGAACCGGACCGGCGAGATGACGCTGCTGACCCTCGACTCCATTCGCAAGATGCTGGTAGGACTGATTTCGCCATCGAATCTTTCCGGGCCGATTACTATTGCGCAGATCTCCGGTGATACGGCCAGGGCGGGGATGGAGAGCTTTGTCAGCTTCATGGCGTATCTTTCGATCAGCCTTGCGGTGCTCAATTTATTGCCGATCCCGGTGCTTGACGGGGGCCACCTGCTTTATTATTTCGTTGAAGTTGTACGTGGCCGCCCGGTATCGGAACGAGTTCAGGCCATGGGGTTGCGTATCGGCCTGATGGTGGTGGGATCGTTGATGGTGATGGCGCTCTTTTTCGATCTGATGCGCCTTTGGTAGCTGGCGTACGAAGGACACGCAGGCGACAAGGGTTACTTTGCCTTGTCAGTCACCCGTACATGTGTATAAGGTGCCTGTCTGGACAGGCGGGCGGATCAACGCGAGCGAAGCGACTGCATGAATATCAAGAAAATCGGACTGGTGGCCTTGTTGCTGGCTGGTTCCAGTACAGTGCTGGCCCAATCTTTTGAGGTGACTGACATTCGCGTGGAAGGGTTGCAGCGGGTATCCGCGGCTTCGGTCTTCAACGCCTTTCCCATCAGTGCCCACGACCAGGTGGATGACCGCGAGCTTGCCGAGGCGGCGCGCAGCCTGTTCGCCACCGGCTTGTTCGATGATATCCAACTCGCGCGTGACGGCGATGTGCTGATCATCCAGGTGGTCGAACGGCCTACCATCCTGAGCCTCAACATCAGCGGCAACCAGCGCCTCTCCGAGGAGGACCTGCGCCGTGGGCTGCGCGAAGGGGGGCTGGCGGAAGGCCAGGTGCTTCAGCTTTCCACACTGGAAGACATTCAACGGGAACTCGAAGGGGTATACCAGGCCCAGGGGCGCTATAGCTCAAGCATCGAGACCAGCGTACGTGAGATCGACGAAGGCCGGGTTCAGGTCGATATCGAGATCAATGAAGGTGAAGTGGCCAAGATTCGCCAGATCAACATTGTCGGCAATCGCGCTTTCGATGAAGATGACTTGCTCGATGTGTTTGAGCTGAATGACCGGCCGGGACGTTTCTTTGGCTGGTTCTCGCGTGACGAATACTCCCGCGAGGCGTTGTCTGGTGATCTTGAGCGGTTGCGTTCGTTTTACCTTGATCGCGGTTACGTCAACTTTGACATTACCTCTACACAGGTCTCGATCAGCCCGGACAAGTCCGAGATTTTCATCACCGTGAACGTCGATGAAGGCCGTCAGTTCAAATTTGGCGATGTGCAATTCGCCGGTGATTTGAAGATCAGTGAAAGCGAGGCACGCGAGCTGATGCAGGTCGAGAGGGGTGCCATCTTCTCGCGCAGCGATGTTACGGCCTCCACCGAAGCCCTGCGTTCACGCCTGGGTGCGGAAGGGTTCGCTTTCGCCCGGGTCGAAGGCGTGCCTATGCCCCGTGCCGATGGCGCTACCGTCGATCTTGTGATCAACGTCGAGCCGGGCAATCGTGCCTATGTGCGGCGTATCGACTTTATTGGCAATACCACCACCGAAGACGAAGTGTTGCGGCGCGAGATGATCCAGATGGAGGGTGCGCCGGCTTCCACCGAGTCGATCAGCCAGTCGCGGCAACGCCTGGAGCGTCTTGGCTTCTTCCGTCAGGTAGAGGTGGAAACCCAGCCGGTACCCGGCGAGCCGGACAAGCTGGATGTTGCCTATACGGTTGAAGAGCAGCCGTCGGGGTCGATATCGGCCAGCGTGGGTTTCTCCCAGAGTGCCGGGGTGATCTATGGCGTAGGGCTAGCCCAGAACAACTTCCTCGGCACGGGTAACCGGGTCAATATCGGTGCGCAGCGTAGTGATATTTTCACCAGCGTCAATTTCGGCTTCACCGACCCGTACTGGACGCTGGATGGCATTTCCCGTGGCTATAACCTGTTCTACCGGGAAACCGACTACGAAGACTCGGATATCTCGACCTACTCCACCGATGCCTATGGCGCGGGGATCAATTTTGGTTATCCGATCAGCGAACTATCACGGCTCAACTTCGGTGCCAGTCTTGAAGACCTCACGGTCAAGACCTACCGCGACACCGCCTCGGAGATCGTGCGCTACGTCGACGATCAAGGGGATAGCGCTCAGAGTCTCAAGCTCACCGCGAGCTGGACACGCAATAACCTCAACCGCGGCATCATGCCCACGTCGGGCAACTATCAGCGCCTGTCGCTGGAGACCGCCGCGCCCGGCAGTGACGCCGACTACTTCAAGCTGCGCGCGCGCGCCCAGCAGCTCTTCCCGCTCAACGAGGAGGAGACCTGGTCACTGAAGTTTGGCGGCACCCTGGGCTACGCCGACAGTATCGGTAACGACCCCTATCCCTTCTACGAAAACTTCTACTCCGGCGGTCTGGGCTCGGTACGTGGCTTTACCGGCAATACCCTGGGGCAGCGCACTACCCCGCGGGAGGGTGGGCGTGATCGCACCTTGGGGGGCAACGTGCTGGTCGAGGGCAGCGCCGAGCTGCTTTTCCCCGTGCCTTTCGTCGAGGATCAGCGCTCATTGCAGGCCGGCTTCTTCCTTGATGCCGGTAATACCTTCCTCACCGATTGCTATGAAGTAGAAGAGGGTAGGACTTCGAACTGTTCGTCAGGCGTCGATCTTGGCGACCTGCGCTACAGTATCGGTGTGGGTCTTTCCTGGCTGACTCCCGTAGGGCCATTGACCTTCAGTATCGCCGAACCGCTCAATGACGAAAGTGGTGACGATACGCAGTTCTTCCAATTCTCGCTGGGTCAGACATTCTGATTCGGCCTGCCAGGAGCAATTTCATGCGCAAGTTTACCGCCGCACTGAGCTTTGGCCTGTTGGCTGCCATGGCGCTACCGGCGCTAGGCAACGATGTGGCCGTATTGGACTGGCGTCAGGCCTTGTTGGCTTCGGATGCGGCTCAGCGCTC